>JAQYGS010000185.1 GCA_028722515.1 Clostridia bacterium
TATGAGTACCTTTTCCGATTATACGGAACAATTGAAAAACTGGGTGGAAGAAATTCCTGCTTCACGCAAACCCAATGAAGCAGAACAGGAAGAGATCATTGATCATATTACTGACAGTATCCGTCAAACTGCCGCTTCCGGAAGCCATTTCAGCAGAATGCTTACACCTGAAGAAGAAAAGATTATGAGGGAAGTAATCAGGGAATTTATGAATTAACTTGTAGACTGGCTGTATTTTTGTTATACTGATACAGAGAAATTCCACAATTAAAGGAGAGAAAGAGCCATGAGTAAAGTAACATTTGACTATTCTAAAGCTGGCTGTTTTATTGCAGACCATGAAGTAGAAGCAATGAAAATTCTGGCAGAATCTGCGAAAGAGACATTATTGTCCAGGACAGGTGCAGGAAATGATTTCCTTGGATGGATAGATCTTCCGGTGAATTATGACAAGGAAGAATTTGCACGGATCAAGGCAGCAGCGAAGAAGATACAGCAGGATTCAGAAGTCCTTCTGGTAATTGGAATCGGAGGATCTTATCTGGGAGCAAGAGCTGCCATTGAATTTTTAAGACATGGTTTCTATAACAATATTTCCAGGGAGACACGTAAGACTCCGGAAATTTATTTTGTAGGAAACAGTATCAGCAGCAGCTATATTAAAGGGCTGATCGATGTAATCGGGGACCGGGATTTTTCCATCAATATGATTTCTAAATCCGGTACAACCACTGAACCTGCAATTGCTTTCCGGGTATTCAAGGAGATCCTCGAGAAGAAATATGGAAAAGAAGGTGCAGCAGCCAGAATTTATGCTACCACTGACAGGGCAAAGGGAGCTCTCAAGAAGGTTGCAGATGAGGAAGGCTATGAAGAATTTGTAGTTCCGGATAATGTAGGAGGGCGTTTCTCTGTTCTTACCGCAGTGGGGCTTCTTCCAATTGCTGTAAGTGGCGCAGACATTGACAAATTAATGGAAGGCGCTGCCTCTGGACGGGATCTTGCCCTGAACAGCAGTTTTGAAGAGAATGATGCAGTGAAATATGCAGCGATCCGTAATATTCTTCTCAGAAAAGGCAAATCAGTGGAGATTCTTGCCAATTATGAGCCAAGCCTTCACTATATGAATGAATGGTGGAAGCAGCTTTATGGTGAAAGTGAAGGCAAGGACCAGAAGGGAATTTTCCCTGCAGCTGTTGATCTTACCACAGACCTTCACTCTATGGGACAGTTTATTCAGGATGGAAGCCGTATTATGTTTGAAACGGTTATGAATGTTGAAACATCCAGAGAAAATCTGGTAATCAATGAAGAACCGGTGGATCTTGACGGACTGAATTATCTTGCAGGCAAGACTGTGGATTTTGTAAATAAGAGTGCTATGAACGGAACGATCCTTGCCCATACAGACGGACAGGTGCCGAATCTCAGAATTGATATTCCCAAACAGGATGAATATACTCTGGGACAGCTGTTCTATTTCTTTGAATTTGCCTGTGGAGTAAGTGGTTACATTCTTGGAGTCAATCCGTTTAATCAGCCTGGTGTGGAAAGCTATAAGAAGAATATGTTCGCACTTCTTGGCAAGCCGGGTTATGAGAAGGAAAGAGAAGCTCTTCTCAATAGACTTTGATTAATGAAGATTGTAATACTGGAAGCAGAAAGTCTGGGTGAAGACATGGTCTTCACCCCTTTTCATAAATTTGGGGATGTGGTGATCTATCCTTCAAGTACGGCAGAGCAGGTGCCAGACAGAATCGGGGATGCAGATGTCATCATTGCGAACAAAGTACCAATTTGTGAAGAAACCATAGGATGTGCAGAGAACTTGAAACTTGTATGCGTGACTGCTACAGGAATCAACAATCTTGATGGGGAATATCTGAAAAAAAGAGGAATAGCAGCCTATCATGTGGCCGGATATTCCACTGACGGAGTGGCCCAGCATACTTTTGCCATTCTTCTTTATGTACTGGAGAAATTGAATTATTATGATCATTATGTAAAGTCAGGTGAATATGCAAGAGGCAAATGCTTCTCCCATTTCGGGCAGAGCTTTTGTGAACTTGCAGGGAAAACCTGGGGTATTATCGGACTTGGGGCTATAGGAAGGAAAGTCGCTCAGATTGCAACGGCTTTTGGATGCCAGATAATCTGTTATTCCGCTTCCGGAAGTGAATACGACTCGCCTTATGAGCAGGTAGATTTTGACACACTGCTGGAAAGATCGGATATTCTTTCTGTCCATGCACCACTGAATAAATATACGGAAAATCTTATGGACCTTGATGCATTTAAGAAGATGAAAAAATCTGCCATATTTATAAACGTGGCCAGAGGCGCCATAGTGAATGAGCAGGACCTTTATACTGCCCTGGAAACCCAGGAGATTGCCGGAGCTTGTCTGGACGTCTTGACAGAGGAGCCTATGAATCCTCAGAATCCACTTCTTAGGATAAAGGACAGCAACAGACTTGTTATTACCCCTCATATTGGGTGGGCGGCAAAAGAAACAAGATTCAGAGTAGTAGATGAAGTGGTCAGAAATATTGATAGATTCCTTGAAGGAGATTCTGTGAACCGGGTATACTGATCATTCATCATCTTCTTCAATAATCTGGATTTCCAGATAATCAAAATCAATCTGTTCAATGAAATTATCCTGTGAAAACCTTGTTTTTTTATGATTCCGAAAGTTCTTCACATTGGAGTCAAGCCAGACAGGGTTTTCCAGGTCCATTTCATAGCATATACTTTCAAGACCGCGGAATACTTTATGAGTTCTTGTATCCTGGGAATCATCACAAACCACGGTGTCTTTTAATAAATGATTGTTTTTCCATATTTTTCCCCAAAGGCGAAACATAGAGTACCTCCCGTATATGATTCAGTGAATATAAATCAGTATATAAGACCTGCCTGAAAAAGTAAAGTCTGTTTTTTTATGTCATAGAAAAGTACTCCATATTGTTCTGAGGCAGCTTATAAGTAAAATAACCGGAGATAAATATTATGAAAATTCAGGAACTTTGCCATTTAATCAACCTGCCTCAGGATGTCTGTGAGCCTGTTATGGGACAAAGGCAGAAAATAGATCTAAAGAAAGCAGAACGATATCTGTCTGATCTTATGAAACCTCAAAGCGCATATAAAGCATATGAGCGGCTTGAATGTTTTCTGGGGGAAGACCCGGATTGTATGAAAATGCTTGCATGCCAGCTGGAGTGTGCAGCCAGAGACTATGACAGATATAAAGAGTCGGGAATCAGTGAATCTGTTTTTACAGATACCATGAAATGTTTTACCCGCTTTCTGAATGAATGCAGAAAAAAGACAGGCGCTTTTGCCTTTGACAGAGGATGGTGGACATGGCGCCAGATCAGTATGTCATTATTCAGACTGGGTGAACTGGAATATGAATTGACAGAGTATCAGGGACAAAAAGCAGTTGCCATACACATTCCATCAGATGCTGTTATTTCTGCTGAAAAGATAGATGATTCGCTGGAACAGTCCCGGGAATTTATGAGGCAATATTATCCGCAGTACAGTCAGGCAGTTTATTTCTGCGAATCCTGGCTGTTGTCTCCAAGACTTAAGAGCATTCTGAAGGAGAGTTCCAATATTCTTGGATTTCAGAAACGTTTTCTGATTCAGGAAGATCTGGAAAAAGATAAAGAATATATTGATTGGCTGTTTGATAAGGATCCGAATACACCTCTGCCAGAACTGCCGGAAAATACTTCCCTGCAGAGATCTGTGAAGAGAATGATAGAAAAAGGAATAAATCTTGGTGCAGGAATAGGAATCTTAAGATGATTCAGGCATCATCTGAATGCTGACCATGATTTTGCATATTTGTAGAAAAATGGTTGAACTGGAAAAAACGAAAACGATTTCGGAAAAACCCGAAAATAGGCATATGGATAAGAAATCAGATCAGATTTTTGTTCCAGATTAAAAACTGGAAACAATTCCAATTAAGTAAATATGCACAATATAAATAATTAAAAATATTACAATCTAT
>JAQYGS010000186.1 GCA_028722515.1 Clostridia bacterium
GCCTGTATTTGGAGATGCCATTGATCTTCAGCGCTTCGCTGAGATTGGCAAAAAAGGCGTTCTTGCTCTGATGTGTGACAGCACCAATGCAGAGAGAAGTGGCTTTACCATGTCAGAACGTACAGTGGGCCGGGTGTTTGACAACCTTTTTAATGAATATAAATCTAACAGAATTATAATTGCTACATTTGCTTCCAATGTAGATCGTGTTCAGCAGATCATAAATACTGCATACAGGTTCGGAAGGAAAGTGGCAGTGGAAGGACGCAGTATGGTAAATGTGATCACTACTGCGGCGGAGCTTGGGTATCTGCGCATTCCGGATCAGACTCTTATTGAGATTGATCAGGTGAAGAACTATCCGGATGAGCAGGTGGTTCTGATCACTACAGGAAGCCAGGGAGAATCCATGGCTGCTCTCTCCCGTATGGCTGCCAATATTCACAAGAAAATTGTGATCAAGCCAAATGATACTATTATCTTCAGCTCCAATCCTATTCCGGGAAATGAGAAAGCAGTTTCCAAGGTTATCAACGAACTTTCTATGAAAGGAGCCAAGGTTATTTTCCAGGATGTGCACGTTTCCGGACATGCCTGTCAGGAAGAGATCAAACTGATCTATTCTCTTGTGCGTCCTAAATATGCCATACCTGTACACGGAGAATACCGTCATCTTACGGCACAGAAGAATGTGGTGGAAGAACTGGGAATTCCCAAAGAGAATATTTTTGTTCTGGCATCTGGCAATGTACTTGAACTTGACGGACAGAGTGCTCAGATCACCGGATCTGTTCACACAGGAGCTATCCTTGTGGATGGTCTTGGTGTAGGTGACGTGGGAAATATCGTGCTTCGTGACCGTCAGCACCTTGCAGAAGACGGAATTATGATCGTGGTAGTGACTCTGGAGCGGCACAGCAATGTGATCCTTGCAGGACCTGATATCGTTTCCAGAGGATTTGTATATGTGAGAGAGTCTGAGGATCTTATGGAGAATGCCAGAGAAGTTGTGGAAAATGCACTGGATTCCTGCCTGGACCGTAATATAACAGACTGGGGTAAGATCAAGAACGTTGTAAAGGATGCACTCAGCGATTTCTTATGGAAGCGAACAAAGAGGAATCCTATGATTCTGCCTATTATTATGGAGGCATAAGAAAAATGGAAGAAAATGCAATTGATGAGAATATAAACAGTCTTCTGGACGCGATTCGGGAAAGCAGTATATATAAGGAATACAGAAAACACGAAGAATCTTTAGGAAGAAATCCGGAACTGAAAAAAAGAGTGGACAGATTCCGTGGAGAGAACTATCGTATCCAGAATGAATGCGAGAAAGATGAACTCTTTGACATTGTGGAAAAAATGGAAAAAGAATCCCAGACTCTACGGGGATGTCCGGAAGTAAATGAATATCTGGATGCGGAGCTTGCCCTTTGCAGGATGCTTCAGAAAATCTGTGAGAAATTGATGAATGGTATTGATATAAGTATTCCAGGTATTATATAACAGAAAGGAAGACAGATATGAGCGAGATCAAAGAGCGGGCAGAGGCGGCAGGCGTTGTTGTTGCAAGCGGATTTTTCCGGATTGCTTTTTATGTCTGTATAGTGGTGCTGCTTTTCTGGATTGGAAAGTCTGCATATCATTTCGGATATGAGGTTTTTAACCAGCAGGCGGTAAGCCCGGGAGAGGGACATGAGGTAACTGTGGTGATCAATGAGGATGCCTCCCTTTATAATATTTCAAAAACCCTTGAAAAGAAAGGCCTTGTAAAAGATGCGCTGGTATTCTTTGTACAGGAGAGGCTTTCCAATTACCATGGTAAATTGCAGCCAGGAACTTATCTTTTAAGTACTGCTTACACTCCCAACCGTATTATGGGCATTCTGGCAGGTGATAAGGAACAGGAAGGGGCAAGTGCCTCGTGATCGTAAATGAACGGATGCGTACCTACATCAATTCTCTTGATATGGGAAATACACCATTTCTGGAAGAACTGGAGGAGTAT
Organism: Clostridia bacterium; assembly: GCA_028722515.1. Lineage (GTDB taxonomy): Bacteria > Bacillota > Clostridia > Lachnospirales > Lachnospiraceae > Blautia_A. The sequence goes on from JAQYGS010000186.1 coordinate 2,012, forward strand.
GCCATCAGGGAAAGAGTGCCTGTCATTAGAAGAGAAATGCAGAGCTTTTTAAAAATGTTTCTGGCATTAAAACAGCCGGAGAGGATTCTTGAAGTGGGGACAGCCATTGGCTTCTCCACACTTCTTATGTGTGAATATGGCCCGAAGAATCTGGAAATTACAACGATAGAAAATTATGAAAAGAGAATTCCCATAGCCAGAGAGAATTTCCGTAAGGCAGGGCGGCAGGATCAGATTACTCTTATTCAGGGAGATGCAGGAGAAGTCCTTGGAGAACTGGATGGAACTTTTGATATGATCTTTATGGATGCTGCCAAGGGTCAGTATATTCACTGGCTTAATGATGTTCTCAGGCTTATGAAAAAGGGAAGCGTGCTGATCTCCGATAATGTTCTGCAGGAAGGGGATATTATAGAATCCCATTATCTGGTGGAGAGAAGGAAAAGAACCATTTATAAACGCATGAGAGAGTATCTGTATGAATTGAAACACAATCCTTCTCTGGTAACTTCCATTCTTCCTCTGGGAGACGGAGTGGCAGTCAGTGTGAAACAGGAGTGATCTATATATGAAAAAACCAGAATTACTTGTTCCGGCAAGCAGTCTTGAAGTATTGAAGATTGCGGTAATGTTCGGAGCGGATGCTGTATATATTGGAGGAGAAGCCTTCGGGCTGAGAGCAAAGGCCAAGAATTTTTCTCATGAAGACATGAAAGAGGGAATCGCTTTTGCACATACACATGGAGTGAAGGTTTATGTGACAGTGAATATTCTGGCACATAACAATGATCTTTCAGGAGTCAGGATATATCTTAAAGAACTTAAGGAATTGAAGCCGGATGGCCTGATTATTGCAGATCCGGGTATTTTTATGTATGCGAAGGAAATCTGCCCGGAAATTGAACGTCATATCAGCACTCAGGCAAATAACACAAATTACGAAACATTCAGATTCTGGTATAATATGGGTGCAAAAAGGGTGGTTACGGCCAGGGAACTTTCTCTGGAAGAAATAAGAGAAATACGGGCTCATATACCTGAGGATATGGAGATTGAAACCTTTGTGCACGGTGCTATGTGTATTTCCTATTCCGGAAGATGTCTTCTCAGTAATTTTCTTGCGGGAAGAGATGCCAATCAGGGAGCATGTACCCATCCATGCCGTTGGAAATATTCTATCGTAGAAGAAAAACGGCCCGGGGAATATATGCCTGTATTTGAGAATGAAAGAGGCACTTACATTTTCAATTCCAAGGACCTTTGCATGATTGAGCATATGGATGATATCCTTAACTGTGGAATTGACAGCCTGAAAATTGAAGGCAGAATGAAAACGGCTCTTTATGTGGCTACTGTGGCCAGAACATACAGGAAAGCTATTGACGATTATATGGAAAGTCCTGAAAAATACAGAAAAAATATGCCATGGTACCAGGAGCAGATCTCTAATTGTACTTACAGGCAGTTTACAACCGGATTTTTCTATGGAAAGCCAGATCAGAATACACAGATCTATGATAATAATACTTATCAGAAGGAGTATACTTATCTGGGATTTGCTGAAAATGTGGATGAACGGGGATTTGTTCAGATTACCCAGAGAAATAAATTTTCTGTTGGGGAGACAATTGAGATCATGAAGCCCGATGGAGAAAATCTTCCGGTTGTTGTCCATGGAATATATGATGAAGAAGGAAATTCTATGGAAAGCGCTCCCCATGCTCAGCAGAAATTATTTGTTGATCTTGGAGAACACATTGATGAGTTTGATATTTTAAGAAGAGCTGAGTAAAAATAATTGCTGCCAACCATAAAAAGCTGGCAGCAGTTATTTTATCTCCGGAAAAAGGGTACGGAGCTTGATCAGAGCATTTTTTTCAATCCTTGATACATAAGAACGGCTGATAGAAAGCTTTTTTGCAATTTCCCTCTGGTTTTGTTCCCTTTGTCCGTAAAGTCCGTAACGATAACAGATCACAAGATATTCTTTTTCTGACAGGACATTTTTCATCGACTGGAGAAGGTAGGATGTATTTTCCTTGATAAAATAATCTTCCACAATATCGACAGGAGTGCTTTCAATCACGTCCAGAAGACTGATCTCATTTCCTTCTTTATCTGTTCCAATAGGTTCGTAGAGAGAAACCTCTCTGGAATGTTTTTTTCTGGCACGAAGGAACATAAGAAGTTCATTTTCAATACATCTGGCTGCATAAGTTGAAAGTCTTGTGGATTTATCCGGATTAAAAGTATTGATCGCCTTGATCAGCCCAATGGTACCAATTGAAATAAGATCATCGGTCTCTTCGCCGACTCCCTGATATTTTTTTACAACATGGGCAACAAGCCGTAGATTCCTTTCTATCAGAATATTCTTTGCTTTTGAATCTCCCTCCTGGTATTTCTGAAAATAGAATTTTTCCTCAGATAAGGTCAAAGGTTTTAAAAACTCCTTCAAATCATTACCTCGAAGGGGATTTCTATATAGTTTATGAAAA
>JAQYGS010000187.1 GCA_028722515.1 Clostridia bacterium
TTTGCCCTCAGTCATCTGAGAGTGGGTTGCTGTCTTTTTCTCTGTTGCCATATAAAGGCCTCCATTCGAGAATCTGAATTTACCATAGAAGCCTTTTAATCTTTACGATTTTAAATTTACAGAGATTTTTCTATAGCCTCAAAATTCTTGAGCTTGCTGTCAGTTAGCTGGCTTATTTTCTGCTGCTGTGAGCTGTAAATTTTGGTCAGTCTGGCATCAAGATCATCCAGAACCTCTGAGAGATCCAGCTCGAAGTCCTTGATCAGCAGCTGCTGCGCAGCCAGCTGCGCAACTGCCGGATCGGACGGATCCAGTTTTCTGCCGGTGTGCTGGTAAATCTTGTTTACGAGATTGTTGGTATCAATCATTGTCTAATTCTCTGCAAAAAATAAACAGTTTTTCTTTTTTTATTAGTATATTATTTATATTTTATATGGATTAAATAGACGTTCCATTTATTTTGTAAATGAATAATTTAAAATTTATAAAAAAAGATAAACAAATGTCAGGTTAATGATATCTGCTTTAATGTTTAAAATACGGAGATTTTCCTTTACTAAAGCATCTGAAAACTGCATTTAAAAAACAAAAAATATTAACTATACATAGTGATGCATCTATTTTATATGAAATAAAAATTAATTTTGGGGACACAATGGTTTATTTTTAGCTCTTATAGTGGTACATTCTGATACGAAAAACATAAAGCTGTGCTATATATAAAATTTGACGTGAGTTATTCGGAATAGATGGCTGCTAAGTTGGTATTGAAATGTCAGTATCATATAGCAAGTTTCAACAGTTTCTGGATGAAATTTAGTGGAAGAGGCAATGAAAATGTCAAAGGAAAAAAGGAAGGTAAGTCTGGCAGAGGTACATGAAAGGCTCAATAACCTTGAGCCGCTGGGCATGCCTTCAGTAAAGGAAATTATTGAGTCTGATTCAGATGGTGAAACTAGAAACTACGAAAAGACCTATACGGCCCTGCTTGACAAGGTCAGGGACAGGACTACAGATGAAAAGATCGCCTACATCAAGGAGTATGTTCCCTGGCTGAGAAGGAATGTGTCAATTACAGCCAGCGCCCGAGACATGCTGTACACAACTGAAACAGATGATGGTTTGGCATTCATCCTCGTTTACAGGTATGAGCACCATATCAGCATATTTGATGATCTTGAGCTTGAGAAAACCAGGGAGCCGGCGCAGGACTATTTGGATAAACTGGCAAGAATAGAGATGAGGAAAGAATTTGAGGCTGAAATGGAATTTAAAAGAACTCATCCGGAAGAATACGAAAGGCAGAGAAAGATTAAGCTTGAAGAAGCAAAGGCTAGAGGCAAAAAATGCGCTGAAGATATGAAGAAAATTTTGGCAGATATGACTCCTGAAGATTGGTTATAAAATGAAGATTGTATTTGATGAGAAGGCAGGTTATGAGTTTTTTGCCTTGAATGATATGGCCAAAATTGATGACAATGCCAAGAAACTGCTTAAGAGATTGTCTGTGATTCTTGCAGACATGATGCAGAAGCCAGGAATAAATGACAGCTAGCTGGGTAAAGTCGAACATTATCCCGGTGTTGAAAAAGGTTATCTGGGCGGGAAATTGTCTGGCTGCATTGTCAGAAATATAGACACGGCAAACAGAATTGTCGCATGTGAGATTAATGGAACGGCTGTTATTCTCAGCTGTATGGGACATTATGATGATCCTATGCTGCATCCAACATCCCTTAATGCTGTCCAAGGCGATTTAATTGAAGTGGTAAAAGAAATCCCTCAGGTTCTGTCTGATTTGGAAGAAAGCAGCTCTTACATCATTGAATTGGTCAGGTATGAAGGCTGTAGTGTTACAGGGATTGATAAAGAAAGTTACGATAAGCTTGTTGCTGAATTTAACAAAAAAACAAAAGGTCCAATTGGAAGAATTTTCCCGACTGATATAAATTATGTCAAAGGAATGATACCTGACAGTCCAAAGGAACTTTCCGATGAGCAGAGAGATGAGGTGGCAAAAAAAGAGCTGAAAACAATCAACCATGCTATCGAGCATGAATATTTTAGAACCATTTATAATGCTGTCAATTACAGTATCTGCTATGCACTCGAAGAGTCAGGACACGACCTTAGGAAGCTGTTGGAGAACAAAAGAAAATACGACAGACTGATTCATTTGTGCATGTACGATATAGCTTTTAAGATTAATAATTCTGCAACCAGTTACGCTGACAAAGATTGTGCAATCAGGAGAATTCTTTACGGCTATGCCAATGCATATGTCAACCATATAACCTTAACTGATGAGAAAGATAAAACCAAAAAGTATCCGAATAATTTAATCTTCATGGACAGATTTAATGGTAAATTAAGTGAAATCATAAATAACGATGTTCATATAAATACAAAATTATACCGGCCAGACAAAAGTACTGTTAATCTGACAGATATGTTTGAGTATGAAAATGCTGTGTCTGGTCAGAATAAAAGCATAAATAGTCACATGGTGAATTTCAGCGGAATAGCGAAAATATTGGCTTTGAATTTCGATGGAACCGATCCTGAACGTTTTTATAGCGATTTGAAGGAACTGAAAATTTCCAGACTTACAAGGTGTGAAGTAAAAAGGATCAGGCTGCAGCTTGAAATGGAAAAGCGCGAGCGCGAGCGAGAGCGAGAGCAAGAGCGGGCAATGGCATTGGAACGTGCCAGGAATGAAAAAAAAGTTGCCTACAGGGGGCGTTGATGATTGCTGTTTATCCCCATTGTACAAGCTAGTACTTTGTAACATTTAATATTTCGCTTTTGTATGGGGCTATAGCATAAGTCCGTGGCAGGGGAGGAGAATAGGGTAAGATAGACCTATGGTTCAGCATCCGCAGGTGAATACCATGGGCAAGGAAACTAACTCATTCGATTACCGCACTTTCGCAAGCTATCTTCTCCCCAAAA
>JAQYGS010000188.1 GCA_028722515.1 Clostridia bacterium
CTTTCTATCAGAATATTCTTTGCTTTTGAATCTCCCTCCTGGTATTTCTGAAAATAGAATTTTTCCTCAGATAAGGTCAAAGGTTTTAAAAACTCCTTCAAATCATTACCTCGAAGGGGATTTCTATATAGTTTATGAAAATATAAGCAGGTTCGTGCTTTTCCAACTCATATTCCATATCAGGATGTTAACAAAAGAAACATTTGATGTCCCTTTCTTGCACAGAAGTAGTTTGTGGTGTATAATTGAAAAAATAAGCAAACTATGGATAAGCAAGGATATAAGGTGATTAACTTTGAAGAAAAAGATAGATGAACTGTTAAATGGTAAATTTGAATATGAGCTTCCCAGGCTGTTGTTTTCTCAGGACAAAATCACGGTAACACTGAAAGCAGGAGATGTTTATAAAGGCGAAATCTATTTCGGTACAGAGGATAACCGCAAGATCCGCGGATATATTACTTCATCTGAGAGACATCTTGTGCCGGAAAGCAGCCGGTTTTCGGGCACTGCCATCCGCCTGCAGTATGGGGCAGATGGAACAGGTATGAAGCCGGGAGACAAGCATGAAGGCTGGCTTTGTTTTACCACAAATATTGGAGAGTATAAAATTCCGTTTATAATCCAGGCAGAACAGGAGCAGATAAAAAGTGATGCCGGAGAAGTAAGGGATATGGATAGTTTTTTGAAGATAGCCAGAGAAGATTTCAGAGAAGCATATCTTTTATTTACGGATAAAACATTCTCATTACTTCTGAATCATGCAGATTTAAAGGAAATGGCACTTTATAAAGGACTGGCAAGACAGCCTGTCACTTATCAGAATCTTGAAGAATTCCTTGTGGAAACAGGGAGAAAAGAGCAGGTCAGGCTGGAAATGAAGGAAGACCATGCCAGTTTCTATGAGATTCATGAATCTGTCAGGGAATCTTTTCTTATCCACAGAAGCAGCTGGGGTCATCTTCGACTGGATGTGCAGGCAAAAGGAGATTTCCTTGAGGTAAGCAGACCTGTGGTGACAGATGATGACTTTATTGGAAGCTTTTATCAGGTAGAGTACGTGATCCACAGGGATAAACTGAAAAAGGGAAGACAGTTTGGAAAGATTGTTGTAAAGAGTCCATATCAGGAACTTGTCTATTATATTACTGCATCCCGGGGAGCAGAGGTTCGTGTTAAAGTCAGTGTTTATGAGAAGCAGCAGAAACTTTCTCTGTTAGAGGATCTGCTGAGTTATTTCTGTGGAAAAATGGAATTTAAGACCTGGATGGGAAGCAGCAGATTTATTCTTAACCAGCTTCGCGAAGAAGGATGTGATTATCCTGAATTCCAGATGTATGAGGCGTATCTGTATCATATGGAGGAGAAGGAAGAGGAAGCACAGAAGATTCTGACAGGACTGCAGGATATGAAGTTCTCCGAAAACAACCTGGAACTGGCAGGAGCTTATCTTTACCTTTGCACTGTGACCGGCTTATATAAAGATAAAGGTCAGGCGGCTATAAGACTTCAGAATTTTTATATGCAGAAGGGTGACAGTTTTTTCCTGTTCTGGCTTCTTCTCCAGTTGGATTCCAGTATTTCCAGCTCTGACTCACAGACTGTATTTATGATGGAGGAACTTTTTGAGAAGGGATGCAGAAGTCCATTCCTTTATCTTCAGGCCTGGAAATATATCAGTAAAGATATGACTTTACTTCACAGAATGAGCAGATTCTGGGCACAGGTATTTCTTTTTGCAGGGAAAAAGGAACTTCTCACAGAGGAACTTTCCATGCGTTTTGCATATCTGACAGGTTATGAGAAGGAGTTCTGTACAAGTACATACAGAGCTTTGACACTGTGTTATGATGCTTTCCCGTCAGATGATACCCTGGAAGCTGTATGCAGATATATTATGCTGGGAAATCCCAGAAATCCTGAATATTTCCGGTGGTTTTCCCTTGCTGTGGAGCATGGACTTCGCCTTACCCGGTTGTACGAATATTATGTTGAAACTATGGACACCTCCTACCAGAGAGAACTTCCCAAATCGCTGCTTATGTATTTTACTTATAATAATAACTCTCTGGGAGACGATAAGAAAGCATTTATTTATGCCAGCATTACGGCCAATAAGATAAGGCAGCCTCAGACTTACGCAGAATATCATGATAATATGAAAAAATTTGCTATGGAGAAAGCAGAAGAAGGACGGATGAATGAGAATTATGCCGTGCTTTATCAGGAATTTCTCACAGATCCATCGGACAATGAACAGGCAGAGAAAATAGCGGGAATGATGTTTACCAGAAGATTATACTGTGATGACAGTAAAGTAAGGTATGTCATTGTCCGCCACAGCCAGCTGGAAAAAGAGGAATGTTATCCTTGTATTCAGGGTGTTGCCTATCCGAGAATTTATACGGAAGATGGGGTGATTCTGTTTCAGGACGAGCAGCAGAGACGATATTCTTCAACAGTAGATTATAATGTGAAAAAGCTTTTTGATGAACGTGACCTTGTGAAAAAGGTGCTTGAGCAGGGAGTTACAAAACCAGGTATCCTGCTTCATTACTGTGAAAATACAGCACCTGACAGTAATAACCTGGAAATATTCAGGAAAGCGGCAGAAGAAGAGGCTTTCTCAGAAGAATACAGAAAACAGATCAGAACCAGGCTTCTTGACTATTATATTGCAAATGAGGAAACAGAGGATGTGGATAAATTCCTGTGCCATGCACAGGGAGCCCAGTATTCTCCTTCGGACAGAAGCAGACTTCTGGAACTTCTTATTTCCAGGGGACTGTTTACTCAGGCAATGGCTATTGTATCGGACTTTGGCTGCGATGGAGTAAGCATTGAAAGTCTTCTTAAGCTTGTAAGCCGTATGATTCTTTCCTGCGATATGAAAGAAGACGAAGAGCTTCTTGCACTTGCATATGTGGTTTATAAACATGGCAAATATGATGAAGTAATTCTGAAGTACCTTATGTTATACAGAAATGGTTCTGTAGAAGATCTTCTTGCTCTGTGGCGCAGTGCTCAGGGCTTTGACATGGATACCTATGATCTGGATGAAAAAATTCTTGGTTTTCTTATGTTTACTTCGGACTATCGTAAGGATGGAGAGAAGATTCTTGCGGATTATGTAAAACGTTCCGGAAAGGAGCGGATCATAGGTGCTTATCTCACTCAGACCGCATATGGAGTTTTTGTGAAAGAATATCCGGTCAGTGTATTTGTGAAAGATGAGCTGGAATACGCATATAAACAGAACTGGCCTGTTAATTTTATCTGCAGTCTTGCTCTTCTTCTGGCATTATCAAGAGAAAGAAAAATAAGACAAGATCAGCTGGAGATAGAAAAAAAGATACTGGAAAAGTGCATCAGAAAGAATATGGAGTTTGCATTTTTCAAGAGATTACCTTCTTCAGTTCTAAGTCCTTATCAGCTGGATGATAAAACCTTTGTGGAATATCACACAGATCCAAAGGCAAAGGTTGTCCTGTACTACGCAATGGATACAGGGCTGGGTACACAAGTGGAATATAAGGCAGAGCCGCTGCACAATATGTATGAAGGTATTTTTGTAAAATCCTTTACTCTGTTTTACGGAGAAAGCCTGCGGTATTATTTTAAGGTGGAAAAAGACGGACAAACACATAAGACACAGGAAAAAATCATCACAATGAGTAAGGTGGAGGGTACTCCGATAAGTAAATATCAGCTGATCAATCAAATGCTGTCTGCACGGAGACTGGATAAGAATCAGGAAGTACTTTCTCAGATGAAGAAATATCTGCGTCAGGAACAGTATGTAAAAGAGATGTTTGCGATTGAAAAAGAAACACAGGAAAACTGACAGGAGGCACAAATGAACGAAATCCGAGATCTTATAGTGGGAATAGATTTTGGCAGAGAGAATACCCAGATATGCTATTACGACCGTAAGGCAGAAGAACCCCGGTCCATTTCCATGAAAGCCGGGGGAAGCCAGTATGAGGCACCCTCCTGTATCTGCAGAAGAATCGAACAGAATGACTATTGTGTGGGACTGGAGGCTGAATATTTTGCCCGTGAAAAGGGCGCAGTAATGATCAAAAACCTGTATGATATCTGTCAGAAAACTGATCCTGTTCCCATAAATAATGACCAGATCATGCCCTGGGAACTTCTTTCTCACTTTTTAAAGGGTATTTTGAAATTCCTGGGAATAAAGGAACTTGTTAAGAACATTAAATGTGTTGTGGTAACTCTTCCCGGATTAAATGAGATTCAGGTGGAAAATTTCAGAAAAGCTTTTGAAATACTTGGATTTCCGGATGAGAAATATATGCTTCTGGACTATGGTGAGAGTTTCTATTATTATGTTTTTTCACAGAAACGTGAGACCTGGAACAGAAGCGTGGGCTGGTATGCCTTCACACCTGAGGGTGTAACATTCAGAAAAATGACAATGAACTCGTCTGTAAAACCTGTATTTGTAAAACTGGAAGAACCAGTGGAAACTACCCTTCCCAAACAGCCGGAAGACAGAGATGTAGAATTCTATAAATTTGTAGAAAAAACGCTGGAAAAAGAACTTTTTTCCAGTATCCAGATTACGGGAGAGGGATTTTCGCAAGATTGGGCTAAACAGTCAGTGAAACTTTTATGTTTCCAGAGGCGAAGAGTATTTTATGGGAATAATCTTTTTGCCAAAGGGGCATGTGCAGCAGGCAAGGAAAAGCTGGAAGACAGGCTTCTGAAAGGATATTGTTATGTCAGTGATTCTCTGGTTATGACGGATGTGGGAATGGAAATGAGAGTCATGGGATCGCCCACCTATTATCCGCTGATAGAAGCCGGAAATAACTGGTATGACTGCAGGGCTTACTGTGAATTCATACTGGATCATACAGAGGAACTTGTATTTATCATCAGTTCTTTTGACAAACCTCAGAAAAGAAAAGTAGGCATGATGCTGACAGGCCTGCCTGAACGTCCTGACAAGACCACAAGGATCGGGCTGGAACTTAAGTATGTTTCACCAAAAGAATGCAGGGTAACTGCAAAGGATCTTGGTTTCGGGGAAATGTTCCCCTCAAGTGGAAAAGAATGGACGGAAACAGTAGAATGGTAGAGGAGGAAGCCGGATGAGCGGATATATTTTATGTCAGACAAAAAAGGCTGAGCATCCTTATTTCATTGAAAATATCAGTATGAATATTTATTCCATAGAGGAGCTTTGCTATTATCTTTATCACAATCTTTATCTTGTGGATCAGACTACGATCAATGAAGAACTTTGTACCTGGCTTGAAAGTGAACTAAAGCTTCCTGCTCTGGCGGCAAAGCTTCGAAAAAGCCTTGGAAAATATAATGATGCGGAAGATATTCTGTATCCTATTTTTAAGGAGATAAATTATCTTACCTATGAAGAGCTTCGTATATTAAACGGACAGATTGCAAGACTGAATCAGGAAAGTATTCCTGTACGACAGAAACGAAAAGGAGATTCCCTTGTTGAAAATGGTATGTATGTAAATGCAATCAAGGTATACCGTAAGATACTGGAGCGTGATGATCTTGATGGAGAAAGGGAAGGCTTCATAAGTCAGGTGTGGTATAATCTTGGATGCGCTCATTCCTGTCTTTTCCAGATGAAAGAAGCTTCAGATTGCTTTTTTCAATCTTATGAAACAGGTCATTCTCCCAAGGCTCTTAAAGCATATTTTCTCGCTTTCAGAAGTATTACGGGCAAAAAAGAATATGAGAAAAAGCTGACAGAGCTAAATGCAGATGAACAGCTGAAAAAAGAACTTAATGAGGCACTTGACGATTTCTCACGTATTCCAGCTGCTTCTGTTGAAAAGGAAGAAATAGATGACATGCTGGTTAAAATAACAAGAGAATACCACAGAAGTACAGGCTCATAATTCTTTTTCTTGACAGGCTAAATATCCTGTGTTATTATCTATCATATACTTTCACACGGTAGAGTGACTGCGTGATAAATAAATATCAGATGAAAACACACAGAGGAGATATGTTATGAAGAAAAAGGTTATTGCAATGCTTTTAACAGCAGCTGTGGTATTATCAATGAGCACAGGTGTTCTGGCAGCAGATGAGAGTGATTCTGCATACGTGAAGGATAAAGGAACCCTGGTGGTTGGAATTACAGACTTTGCTCCTATGGATTACAAGGAAGAAGGCAGTGATGACTGGATCGGTTTTGATGCTGATATGGCTGCTGCTTTTGCAGAGAGTCTGGGAGTTGACGTTGAATTTGTAGAGATTGACTGGGACAATAAGATCATGGAACTTGATGGAAAGACCATTGACTGTGTCTGGAATGGTATGACTCTCACAGATGAAGTTACAAGTTCAATGGAATGTTCCAATCCATACTGCAAGAATGCACAGGTTGTAGTAGTTCCCAAGGATCTGGCTGATAAATATCAGGATGCAGACAGCGTAAAGGAACTGAATTTTGCAGTGGAAGCAGGAAGTGCCGGAGAAGAGGAAGTCAAGAATCTTGGAGCAGAATATACTGCTGTTAAAGCTCAGTCAGATGCACTTATGGAAGTTTCAGCCGGAACATCAGATGCAGCTGTAATCGACCTTCTGATGGCTGCAGCAATGATCGGTGACGGAACCGGTTATGAGAATCTGACTCATACGGCGGAGCTGAACAGCGAGGAGTATGGAGTAGGATTCAGAAAAGGTTCTGATCTTGCAGAGGCTCTGAATGAATTCTTTGTATCAAGCTATAAAGATGGCAGTATGCAGAAATGTGCTGAGAAATATGGTGTTCAGGATGCGCTGATCGAACAGAAGTAATTTTGGTTCATTTACAGTGAACAAAGTGTAGAGGGCGGTTTTCCGCTCTCTATTTTCGTAAATTCAAAAAGAAAGCAGGATCTTCCTATGGAACAGATTATGGAACAGATGCCGATAGTGATTCATTCTCTGAATATCGGTTTCATACAGACATTAAAATTGTTTTTTGTAACTCTTATCGGGGCTTTTCCCCTGGGACTTATTATGTCTTTGGGATCCACTTCACGGTTTAAGCCATTAAGCTATGTAATAAAGTTTTTGATCTGGATCGTAAGGGGTACTCCTCTGATGATCCAGCTTCTGATCATTTATTATTTTCCGGGTCTTGTATTGCATAAACCTATTTGGGGCGGAGGAGAATCGGGACGTTTTCTGGCAGCATCCGTATCTTTTATTCTCAATTATTCATGTTATTTTTCCGAAATATACAGAGGAGGGATACAGAGTATTCCTGTTGGCCAGGAAGAGGCAGGCCTTGTACTTGGCATGACCAAGAGGCAGATCTTTTTTAAGGTTAAGCTTCTCCAGGTGATCAAGCATATTGTTCCTCCTATGTCCAATGAGATCATTACACTGGTAAAAGATACATCTCTGGCACGAATCATTGCACTTCAGGAAATTATCTGGGCAGGCCAGGCATTTATGAAAGGTTCACAGGGTATTTCCGGTGCGATCTGGCCGTTGTTTTTTACAGCAGTTTATTACCTGATCTTTAATGGAATCCTTACAGTTCTTCTTGGCAAACTGGAGAAGAAACTTGACTATTTCAGATGATCGATGGGAGGAAAAGGAAACTATGGCAATTTTGGAAGTAGAGCATATATGTAAATCTTTCAACCGGACAGAAGTACTGAAAGATATCAGTTTTTCTCTGGAGAAGGGACAGGCAGTATCTATTATCGGGTCATCCGGAAGCGGAAAGACCACTTTACTCAGATGTTTGAATTTTCTTGAAAAACCGGATAAAGGTGTGATACGCGTTAACGGGGAGACTTTATTCGATGCTTCTGACCTGTCTACACAGAAGGAATCTGCTATCAGAAAGAAAAGGCTTCATTTCGGGCTGGTTTTTCAGTCTTTTAATCTGTTTCCACAATATACGGCTCTTGAAAATATTATGCTTGCAAAAGAGCTTCTGGCCAAAGAAGAACCGGATTATAAAAGCAGGAAAAAAGAAATTCAAGAGGAAATACGTACCCAGGCTGAGGGCCTTCTGAATAAAATGGGACTATCCAACCGGAAGGATAATTATCCTCACCAGCTTTCCGGAGGACAGTGCCAGAGAGTTGCTATTGCCAGGGCACTTGCCCTGAAACCTGATATTCTGTGTTTTGATGAGCCTACATCGGCCCTGGATCCGGAGCTTACAGGAGAGGTACTTAAGGTTATAAGAGGCCTTGCAGAACAGAAAACAACTATGATCATTGTAACCCATGAAATGGCATTTGCGCGTGATGTTGCAGATCAGGTAATATTTATGGACGATGGATATATACTGGAGCACGGAGATCCTATGCAGGTATTTGAGAATCCGAAAGAAGAACGTACACGTCAGTTTCTGTCAAGATACACTCAGGGATAAGAGGAAAACTTTCAGGTTTATGGTTGCTTTTAAGGGTATGATGTTATATAATTTCAGAGGATTATTAAGAATCCCATTAATCAACAGGAGAGTGAATGATGAGTACAGACAGATATGTTAGTCCTTTATCAGAACGATATGCCAGCGAAGAAATGCAGTATATTTTTTCCCAGGATATGAAATTCCGTACCTGGAGGAAACTCTGGATCGCTCTTGCAGAAACAGAGAAAGAGCTTGGTCTTAACATTACACAGGAACAGATCGATGAGATGAAAGCTCACGCTGACGATATTAACTATGATGTGGCGAAGGAGAGAGAACGTCAGGTTCGTCATGATGTAATGTCCCATGTATATGCATATGGTGTACAGTGCCCGAAGGCGAAAGGAATCATCCATCTGGGTGCTACTTCATGCTATGTGGGAGATAACACAGATATTATTGTTATGACAGAGGCATTAAAGCTTGTTCAGAAGAAGCTTGTTAACGTCATTTCTGAACTTGCAGCTTTTGCTGATAAATATAAGGATCAGCCTACGCTTGCTTTCACACATTTCCAGCCTGCCCAGCCTACTACGGTAGGAAAGCGTGCTACTTTATGGACTCAGGAATTTCTTCTTGATCTTGAGGATCTGGAATATGTTTTAAGCACCATGAAGCTTCTTGGATCTAAAGGAACTACCGGAACTCAGGCCAGTTTCCTGGAGCTTTTCGACGGGGATCAGGAAAAGATTGACAGAATTGATCCAATGATCGCGGAAAAAATGGGATTTAAGGAATGTTACCCTGTATCGGGTCAGACATATTCCAGGAAAGTGGACACCAGAGTACTTAATGTTCTGGCAGGAATTGCTGCAAGTGCCCACAAGATGTCAAACGATATTCGTCTTCTTCAGCATCTGAAGGAGGTGGAGGAACCTTTTGAAAAATCCCAGATCGGTTCTTCTGCAATGGCATATAAGAGGAATCCTATGAGAAGTGAACGAATTGCTTCTCTTTCAAGATATGTGATGGTAGATGCTTTAAACCCCGCCATCACCTCAGCTACCCAGTGGTTTGAGAGAACACTGGATGATTCAGCAAACAAGCGGTTAAGTATACCGGAAGGATTCCTGGCAATAGATGGAATCCTGGATCTTTGCCTGAATGTGGTAGACGGTCTTGTTGTTTATCCTAAGGTAATTGAGAAACATCTTATGGCTGAGCTGCCTTTTATGGCAACAGAGAATATTATGATGGATGCAGTGAAGGCGGGAGGTGACCGTCAGGAGCTCCATGAACGTATCCGTGAGCTTTCTATGGAAGCAGGAAAGACAGTTAAGGAAGAAGGCAAGGATAATAATCTTCTCGAGCTGATCGCAGCTGATCCGGCATTTAATCTTTCACTTGAAGATCTGAAGAAGTCCATGGATCCTGCAAAATATACCGGCCGTGCCAAAGAGCAGACGGAGAGATTCATAAAAGAAGTTGTTCAGCCGGTTCTTGATTCCCATAAAGATCTGCTGGGAGTAAAAGCAGAAATTAATGTATAAGCTTCAGCTTAAAATACCAGGAGGAATAATATTATGATCAAAGCAGTTGTTGGCGCTAACTGGGGAGATGAGGGAAAAGGCAAGATTACGGATATGCTTGCCCAGAAAGCAGATATTATCGTCAGATTCCAGGGTGGCGCAAATGCAGGCCATACAATTGTAAATAATTACGGTAAATTTGCTCTTCATACCCTGCCGTCAGGCGTGTTTTATAATCATACCACAAGTGTGATCGGCAATGGCGTAGCACTTAACATTCCGGTGTTTTTTAAGGAATATAACGAAATCGTCAGCAGAGGTGTTCCTGCTCCAAAGATTCTGATCTCAGACAGGGCTCAGATCGTTATGCCGTATCATATTCTTTTTGACCAGTATGAGGAAGAACGTCTTGGAGGGAAATCATTCGGATCAACGAAATCCGGTATTGCACCTTTTTATTCTGATAAATATGCCAAGATTGGTTTTCAGGTCAGTGAACTTTTTGATGAGGGGTATCTGAAAGAGAAACTTGAGACAGTCTGTGAGACAAAGAATGTTCTTCTTGAACATCTGTACCACAAACCGCTTCTTGATCCATCCCAGCTGTTTGACCAGCTGATGGAGTATAGAGAAATGGTGGAGCCTTATGTATGTGATGTTTCTCTTTACCTTTGGAATGCAATTAAAGAGGGAAAAGAAATTCTTCTGGAAGGCCAGCTTGGTTCTCTGAAGGATCCGGACCATGGAATTTATCCTATGGTTACGTCTTCTTCCACATTGGCTGCATATGGAGCTATAGGTGCAGGTGTACCTCCCTATGAGATCAAACAGATCGTTACAGTATGCAAGGCATACTCAAGTGCTGTAGGCGCAGGTGCATTTGTTTCCGAAATATTTGGTGAAGAAGCAGATGAACTGAGAAGACGCGGCGGTGACGGTGGTGAGTATGGAGCTACAACAGGACGTCCAAGGCGTATGGGATGGTTTGACTGTGTAGCGTCAAAGTATGGCTGTCGTCTGCAGGGTACTACAGATGTTGCTTTTACAGTTCTTGACGTTCTTGGATATCTGGATGAAATACCAGTATGCACAGCCTATGATATAGATGGAGAAATTACAACAGATTTCCCGACCACAGTTCAGCTTGAAAAGGCAAAACCTGTGTATGAAAAGCTTCCGGGATGGAAATGTAATATCCGCGGAATCAGAAAATACGAAGATCTTCCTGAAAACTGCAGGAAATACATTGAATTTGTGGAAAAGCACATAGGCTTTCCTATTACAATGATTTCAAACGGACCTGGAAGAGAAGATATCATTTACAGAAATAA
>JAQYGS010000189.1 GCA_028722515.1 Clostridia bacterium
CAATGAGATCGGCGGAATCATAAATCTGGATGATATTACTCATATTGAGAGCGTGGAACGGGCAGTAGGCTATATCCCTAAAGTGATCAGCTGCCGCTATAATCCAGGCGGAGTATTTCAGATGAGTAATGGCATTATGGACAATCCCGGGGATGCAAAATATGGTATGACTACGGAACAGATTTTTGAAGCATTCAGGATCCTTAAGGCAAAGGGAGCAGAGGAATTTGGAATTCATGCTTTTCTGGCAAGTAATACAGTGACTAATGAGTATTATCCTATGCTTGCGAAACAGATGTTTGAGCTGGCAGTGAAACTTCAGAAAGAAACCGGTGCCCATATTAAATTTATCAATCTTTCCGGTGGGGTTGGGATTGCCTATAAACCGGATCAGACACCAAACGATATCCGTGAGATCGGGGAAGGTGTCCGCAAAGTCTACGAAGAGGTGCTTGTTCCTGCAGGAATGGGAGATGTGGCCATATATTCGGAAATGGGCCGTTTTATGATGGGACCTTACGGATGCCTGGTTACCAAAGCAATCCATGAGAAACATACACATAAGGAATATATCGGCGTGGATGCCTGTGCAGTAAATCTTATGCGTCCCGCAATGTATGGAGCATATCATCATATTACCGTAATGGGAAAGGAAGACCAGCCATGCGATCATATGTATGATATTACAGGCTCTCTCTGTGAAAATAACGATAAATTTGCCATTGACCGTATGCTGCCAAAGATTGATATGGGAGATCTGCTTGTAATTCATGACACAGGTGCTCACGGATTTTCCATGGGCTATAATTACAATGGCAAACTGAAATCTTCAGAGATTCTTCTTCACGAAGACGGAAGCTTCGAAATGATCCGTCGTGCAGAAACACCCAGGGACTATTTTGCAACTTTTGACTGCTTCCCCATTTATGAGAAGCTTCTGGAAGATATGAAATAAAACTGTTAACCTTGCCGTTCCGATAATTTATAAGCCGGAACGGCATTTTTGAAAATTACAGACAGGAGGATTTATGTACAAAGCGATTTTATTTGATCTTGATGGAACACTTACAGAATCCGGAGAGGGTATTATCCGTTCCGTACAGTATGCATTGGAAAAACTGGGCAGACCAGAGGAAAACCTTGAAGCATTAAGGGTCTTTGTTGGACCGCCTTTGCTGGAACAGTTTATGAAATATGCAGGTCTTGACGAGGAAACTGCCAGACAGGCCATAGAGTACTACAGAGAAAGGTATTCTTCTGTGGGTATTTTTGAAAATGATCTTTATCCCGGTATTGAAGATATGCTTTCCAGATTAAAAAATAAGGGTTATATTCTGGCAGTGTCGTCTTCAAAACCGGAGTACTTTGTGAGAAAGATACTGGAACATTTTAAAATAGGCCAGTATTTTTCGGAAATTGTAGGCAGTGAAATGGATGGCTCAAGGACCGGTAAGGCCCAGGTGATCGAAGAAACCCTGAAACGCCTTCACCTTGAGAACCACAGAGATCAGGTGATCATGATCGGGGACAGGGAGCATGATATATATGGCGCACGTCAGGAAGGCCTGGAATGTGTGGCTGTAACTTATGGCTATGGTACCAGAGAGGAATTACAGGCTGCTCATCCATTAAAAATTGTGGATTCTGCAGATCAGATCGTAGATTTTTTCGGCTGACCCCTCTGCGCAGACAAAGTTTTCCCGCTAAAGTGTGGAGGGTTGCCTATCCGGTGGGAATTCATTTCCTGATCTCACAGATCGTGGCGGGAACGGCATTATATGTGATTCAGAGATTTTTTACAAAGCCTGTGGATGTTTATTACCAGAATACAATTCTGTTTACGGGTATTACCGCTCTGCTGGCTATGATACCTGCCGTCTTATTTTACAGGAAGGACAGGTACAGTAGAGAGGCAGGAGCCGTGGTATCTGTAAAGGGCCAGGAGAAGCTTTCCATTCCTGAAACAGTGCTGCTTCTTTTTGCGGGGGCAGGGCTGGCCCAATACGGAAACGGTCTTGTTTCGATGCTAAATGATCTGATCAGAGAAGATGTGTACCAGGAGAGTATGTCAAGAATTACAGAAGGGAAATCGCTTCTTATGATGATCTTCTGGATGGGAATCGTAGTTCCGGTGGCTGAGGAAATGATCTTTCGCTGGCTGGTTTATCTGAGACTCAGGGACTATCTCTCCTTTGCAGCTGCAGTAATTATATCCGGACTTATTTTTGGAATATATCATGGAAATATTGTTCAGGGAATTTATGCATCCCTTCTTGGAGCTGCATTTGCATATCTTTTTGAAAAAAGTGGAAATTTATACAGTAGTATTCTTCTACATGCAGGAGCAAATATCTGGTCTCTTATTATGACAGAATATGGGGACAAAATTCTGTCTCTGAAATTCGGGAACATTATCTGGATGGATTCCTATATTTTGCTTCTTATTGCCATGATCGGAAGTTTTATTTACTTTTCACGTAAAGGAGCAGATTATGATAAAAGAAAAATTTGACGTGACGGGAATGACCTGTTCCGCCTGCTCATCCAGAGTAGAAAAATGCGTATCCAGGCTGGAGGGCATTTCCCAGGTAAGTGTGAACCTTCTTACCAACAGTATGCAGGTGGAATATGATGAAAATGTCCTGAGTGAAGATCAGATCATCAGTGCCGTAGTAAAGGCTGGTTATGGTGCATTTCCTGCAGACTCTGCAGAGAAAAAAGACGGGAAAACATCTTCAGTGAAATCTTCCTCTTCTTCTGGTGTCATAGAAGAACAGATGAAAAATATGAAGATGCGGCTGATCGTGTCCTTTGTTTTCCTGATTCCTCTTATGTATGTTTCTATGGGACATATGATCGGGCTTCCTTTGCCCGGTTTCCTTACGGGAGTAGAAAACGCAGTCAGTTTTGCTTTTACCCAGTTTCTTCTGTGCCTTCCTGTGATTTTTGTAAACAGGAAATATTACAGTAAGGGCTTTCAGACTTTATTCCATCTGGCTCCTAATATGGACAGTCTGATCGCAATAGGTTCCGGTGCATCTCTGGCTTATGGTATTTTTGCAATATATCGTATGAGCTATGGACTTGGCCAGGGAAATATGAAACTGGTTCATATGTATTATCATGACCTTTATTTTGAATCTGCGGCTATGATCCTGGCTCTTATTACTGTGGGAAAATATCTGGAAGCCCGCTCCAAAGGCAAAACAAGCGAGGCAATTACAAAACTCATTGACCTTGCGCCAAAGATGGCAGTGGTGGAAAGAGATGGGAAAGAGCAGGAGATACCGGTTGAGCAGGTCCGTGAAGGAGATATTGTTGTGGTTCGCCCAGGAGGCAGTATTCCTGTAGATGGTTTTGTGATAGAAGGAACTGCCAGTGTTGATGAAGCAGCAATCACCGGAGAGAGTATTCCTGTACAGAAGCATGTAAATGATACAGTTATAGCAGCAACCATAAATAAAACAGGTTTTCTCCGTTTTAAGGCCACCCGGGTGGGAGATGATACCACATTTTCACAGATCATCCGCCTGGTAGAGGAGGCAAGCTCCAGTAAAGCACCTATTGCAAAAACGGCTGATAAGATTGCAGGAGTTTTTGTTCCTGTGGTTATGGCAATTGCACTGATCACTGCTGTTGTCTGGCTTATTTCAGGTGCTTCCTTTGAATTTGCTCTTTCCTGTGCAATCTGTGTGCTTGTGATTTCCTGTCCATGTGCACTGGGACTTGCAACACCTGTAGCAATCATGGTAGGAACCGGAAAAGGAGCTGAAAACGGTATTCTCATTAAATCAGGAGAAGCTTTGGAAATTGCCCACAGTGTACAGTGCGTGGTCCTTGATAAAACAGGAACTATAACACAGGGAAAGCCTGTTGTGACAGATGTGGATACGGTTCTTGATAAGAGAAAATTTCTTTCTGTCGCAGCAGGACTGGAGGAAAGAAGCGAACATCCCCTGGCAGCTGCAATTACAGAATTTGCCGGGAAAAAACATATTCCTTCAGAAAAAGTTGAGGAATTTCTTTCCGTACCAGGAAAAGGAGTGAAAGGAAAAATTCATGGCCACTGGTATTTCGCAGGAAACAGTGCTATGATGGAAAAACAAAATATGGATCTTTCCCCCTTTCGGGAAAAACTGAATGCTTATGCAGATCAGGGGAAAACTCCCATGCTGTTTGCAGATGAAAGCCAGATCCTGGGCATAATCTGCGTGGCCGATGTGGTGAAACCTTCCAGTAGTGAGGCAGTCCGCCAGTTTAAGAAACTTGGGATCGAAGTGGTTATGCTTACCGGTGACAACAGCCGTACTGCAGAAGCCATCAGAAAGCAGACAGGTATTGATAAGGTAATCGCTGAGGTTCTCCCTCAGGATAAGGAAAGAGAAATTGACAGACTTCAGCAGCAGGGAAAAAAGGTGGCAATGATCGGAGACGGAGTGAATGATGCTCCTGCACTGGCAAGGGCTGATGTGGGTATGGCCATTGGAGCCGGAACTGACGTGGCTATTGAAAGTGCAGACATTGTTCTGATGAAGAATGACCTGATGGATGCGGTTACAGCCATTCGTCTGAGCAAGGCAGTAATCCGCAATATCAGACAGAATCTTTTCTGGGCATTTTTCTATAATTCTCTTGGGATTCCTGTTGCAGCAGGAGTATTTTATCCCCTTTTGGGTCTAAAGCTCAATCCTATGATCGGTGCAGCCGCTATGAGCCTTAGCAGTATTTTTGTGGTAACAAATGCATTAAGACTGAAGAAATTCAGCAGTGAGAAAAATATGGAAAATAATTTCAAGGAGGAAACTACTATGATAACTATGAAAATTAACGGAATGATGTGTCCCCATTGCCAGGCAGCGGTAAAAAAAGCGCTGGAAGCTATTGACGGTGTGACTGCAGATGTGAACCTTGAGGACAAGGCAGCTTATATTACAGCTTCTGGACAGGTGGATAAGGAAGCACTGAAAAAAGCTGTTACAGATGCAGGATACGAAGTTATATCCATAGAGTAAACCGGAAACAATCTGTTATGGAGAATGATCATGGGAAACATGGTACGTCTTGACCGGTTTCTTGCAGAAGCAGGAAAAGGTACAAGAAGTGAAGTAAAAAAATACATCCGTAAGGGTCTGGTACAGGTAAACGGACGGACAGAGAAATGCCCTGAGACAAAGATATGCATTTCTGAAGATCAGGTATTTCTTAATGGCGAGCTGACAGAATCCGCTCCGGAATTTGAATATTTTCTTCTGAATAAACCGGCAGGTTATGTCAGCGCTACGGAAGATACAAAAGATCACACGGTAATGGAGCTGATTCCTTCTGACAGAAGAGGACTGTTTCCTGTGGGAAGGCTTGACAAAGACACGGAGGGCCTTCTTCTGATCACAGATGACGGACAGCTTGCACACCAGCTTCTTTCTCCCGCAAAGCATGTGGATAAGACTTACTACGTAGTGGTGGACGGAAGAGTGACAAAGGAAGATGCTGCTGCTCTTGAAAGAGGAGTAGATATCGGAGAAGAAAAACCCACATTGCCTGCCGGAAC
This sequence comes from Clostridia bacterium, assembly GCA_028722515.1. Classification (GTDB taxonomy): domain Bacteria; phylum Bacillota; class Clostridia; order Lachnospirales; family Lachnospiraceae; genus Blautia_A. The sequence goes on from JAQYGS010000189.1 coordinate 5,549, forward strand.
TGAAATCCTCAGTTTGGTTCCTGATCCGGATCAGACAGAATCAGGGTTCAGATCAGAAATTCATCTGACCATTCATGAGGGAAAATTTCATCAGGTAAAGCGCATGATGGAAGCTGTAGGGAAAAAAGTCATGTACCTGAAAAGAATTTCCATGGGATCACTTACTCTGCCACAGGATCTGCCCACAGGCGCATGCAGGCCTTTAACAGAACAGGAAATCAGTTCCCTGAAAAAACAGTAAAAAAATGCAGAAAAACAGACCTTTTTTGAAAAAAACTCTTTACACGGAGAGTTTTGTTATGCTATACTTCAATAGTTGCAGGCAGTGAAATACTGCCCTGAAATAAACACGTACAGAGATTCCTGAAGATGGTGCCCTGCGGTGTGTCGGCGGGTCTGAGAGGAAGAGGATCTGTGCGGAAGAAATTAACCAAAAAGGAGAACAGATCATGAGCGTTATTTCAATGAAACAGCTTTTAGAAGCAGGTGTACATTTCGGACATCAGACAAGAAGATGGAACCCTAAGATGGCTCCATACATTTACACAGAGAGAAACGGTATCTACATTATTGACTTACAGCAGTCTGTAGGTATGGTAGATGATGCATATAATGCAATTGCTGATATTGTGGCAAACGGTGGAAATATCTTATTCGTTGGTACAAAGAAGCAGGCTCAGGATGCAATTAAGACAGAAGCAGAGCGCTGCGGCCAGTTCTATGTAAACGAGAGATGGTTAGGCGGTATGCTTACCAACTTCAAGACAATCCAGAGCCGTATTGCAAGACTGAAACAGATCGAAGCAATGGAATCTGACGGAACATTTGATGTTCTTCCTAAGAAAGAAGTTATCGAGCTTAGGAAAGAACTTAGCAAATTACAGAAGAACCTTGGCGGTATTAAAGAAATGAAGAGACTTCCGGATGCAATCTTTGTTGTTGATCCGAAGAAGGAAAGAATCTGTGTGCAGGAAGCTCATATCCTGGGAATCCCGTTAATCGGTATCTGCGATACAAACTGCGATCCGGAAGAACTGGATTATGTGATCCCGGGCAACGATGATGCTATCCGTGCAGTCAAATTAATCGTTTCCAAGATGGCAGACGCTGTTATCGAAGCAAACCAGGGTACTGCAGAGACAGATGGCGAGATCGAAGCAGAATCTGAAGAATTCACAGAAGAGGCAGCAACAGAAGAATAATTTTCTGTTAATATTGTTCAGGAGGAAAACAAAATGGCTATCACAGCATCACAGGTAAAAGAATTAAGAGAAATGACCGGCGCCGGAATGATGGATTGTAAGAAAGCTCTTACAGCTACAGACGGTGATATGGATAAAGCAGTAGAATTTCTTCGTGAGAAAGGTCTTGCTACCGCTCAGAAGAAAGCAAGCCGTGTGGCAGCAGAAGGTCTTTGCAGAACTTTAGTTGCAGAAGACGGTAAGAAGGCAGTTGTTGTTGAGGTTAATGCCGAGACAGACTTTGTTGCCAAGAACGAGAAATTCCAGGGATATGTAGAAGAAGTTGCAGCTCAGGCAATGAACACTACTGCTAAGGATATTGACGAGTTTCTTGCAGAGCCATGGACACTTGATACAACCAAGACTGTGAAAGAAGCTCTTGCAGCTCAGATCGCAGTGATCGGTGAGAATATGAATATCAGAAGATTTGCTCAGGTGAAAGAAGATAACGGATTTGTTGCTTCCTACACACACATGGGCGGTAAAATTGGTGTTCTTGTTGACGTAGAGACAGATGTGATCAATGACGAAGTAAAAGAGATGGCTAAGAATGTTGCAATGCAGATTGCAGCTCTGAAACCTCTGTATACCAATGACAGTGAAGTAAGTGCTGAGTATATTGCCCATGAGAGGGAAATTCTTATGGCTCAGATTCAGAACGATCCTAAGGAATCCCAGAAACCTGAGAAAGTTATCAAGGGAATGATCGAGGGCCGTATTAAGAAAGAGCTGAAAGAGATCTGCCTGCTTGACCAGGTTTACGTAAAAGCAGAAGATGGCAAACAGTCCGTAGGCAAATATGTAGAGCAGGTTGCGAAAGCAAACAATGCCAAAATTACTGTTAAAGGTTTTGTTCGTTTTGAGACAGGCGAAGGAATCGAGAAGAGACACGAGAACTTTGCTGAAGAAGTGGCAAAACAGATCAACGGCTGATCCAAACTTCGCAAAAAAATACAGTCGTATGGAAATATAATTCCAATCTTGTAAATCTTAAATTAAATAAGAACCTTAAGACCCTTGAAAATCCAGTATTTTCAAGGGTTTTTCCTTTTGACAATTGTATTATATTTTCTGTCAGGATGAAAGAAGCAGTCAGAGAGGGACAGAGTATTTTTGAATTCGAACCAAAAGGTAAAGTTGCGAAAGAATATATGAGTTTTATGTGGATGGAGAGCTGCTAGAATCATAGAATAGTGATTCAAATGAGGCCAAATGAGTTCCTACGGACCGACTTACACTTGTTGCGTATTTTTCTGATTTGGTTTATACTTAAACCATAAGGAGAAAGGAGGAACGATTGTATGCCGCAAACAATTCAAACACTGCTTACTCAGTATTTATCAGAAGTACAAAAAATTTACGGCGCGCATCTCAAGAGCGTTATTTTATATGGTTCCTATGCAAGAGGTGATTATACATGCGATTCCGATGTTGATATCATGTTGTTGGTGGATTTGACTCCGGAAGAAATGGATGCTTACTCCGATGCATTGTCAGAACTGGGATATGAGTATAATATAAAATATGATATCTGGATAATGCCGGTTGTGAAAAACATTCAGCATTTTAAGCAATGGGCAGCAGCATATCCGTTTTATACCAATGTACAGAAAGAAGGGATGGTTTTATATGAATCAGCCTGATTCGTTGGATGTTGGAACAAAAATGGATGTGGTCCGTCATCGTTTGAATGTTGCAAGAGAAGACTTGGACACGGCTTATCTTACATTTAAGGCAGGGAAGTATCGAGCGGCCAATAATCGTGCATATTATAGTATCTTTCATACTATCTGTGCGGTGCTTGCAAAAGAGGGAGTTGCTTTTAAGCGACATAAGGATACGCTTAGCTACTTTAACAAAAATTATGTACAGCCAGAGATTTTTCCTCGTGAACTGGGAAGGAAAATTGTAAAGGCAGAGGAAATACGCCATGCAAGCGATTATGATACCTTTTATATTGCTTCCAAAGAGATAACTGCACAACAGATAGAGACAGCTACAAAGATTTTAGAACTTGCAGAACAATATTTGCTTGTGGAAGAAAAACAGCAGGATGAAGAGTAACAGGAACATTAGAAACCGGTATATGGATAGAGAATAGTCTGTGTGCCGGTATTTTTTATGCATAAATTGTTTGTGAACTTTGTTCTGATACAATGGTTATTTGAGTTTACAGATCTTTAGTCGCAGCATAGCAGCTTCCATTTTTTGAGCTGAAACAGTTAATATTCATTGGATATAACTATTCTGTTTTCATCGCAGAAAATCGGTATATTTGTAGTTGGCGAGATTCGGTATCAGTTGTTTATTCAAAATAAAAAAGGTCAACTTTTTCTAAAATTTTTTGAAAGGAATTGGGGACATTGCGCATATTATTAATGTAAGGCCTTAAGGAGTGAACATATATGTCGAAAGAAGAATTTGTAGCCTTTGCAGAAAAGTACATGGATACCATATATCGAGTAGCATATAGCTGGACAAAAAATTCCGATGACGCAAATGATGTGACGCAGGACGTTTTAATACAACTATACAAAACTACCAAGGAATTTGAATCAGATTCCCATTTAAAGAACTGGTTAATCAGAGTCACTGTCAATCAATGCAAAATGTTATTCCGATCCCCATGGAATAAGATGGAGGATATTGGAGAATATGTAAACACTCTTGGATTTGAAGAGGAAAGTTATCTGGACCTGTTCCGGGCTGTAATGAATCTGGACAAGAAATACAGAGTACCAATACTGTTATTCTATTATGAAGGATATTCCACAGCGGAGATAGCATCGATACTAAGGATACCGGAAAAAACGATCAGTACAAGACTGTTCCGTGCAAAGGCCAAATTAGAAGATTATCTGAAGGAGGAGTAAGAAAATGTCAGATAAAGAAAAATTCCAGAGAGTTTTTGATAAACTACATGCTTCTCCGGACGTATTAACGGAGGTGCTGAATATGACAACAGATGAGAAGGTTGTTCCGATTAGAAAAAAACGCTTTATTCCTAAAGTAGCAGTAGCTATAGCAGCATTAGTACTTGTGGTTGGATCCGGTAGTGCAGCATATGCTATGGATCTTGGTGGCATCCAGAGAATCGTGCAGGTATGGATCCACGGGGATCAGACAGATGCCACATTTATTGTCGAAAATGGCAGCTATACACTTGATTATAAGGATGCGTATGGCAATGATGTTCATCAAGGTGGTGGCGGTGTTGCATATGAGAACGGTTCAGAAAGACCATTGACTGATGAGGAATTACTGGAACAACTAAGCATGCCAGATGTTAAATACAAAGAAGACGGAACAGTATGGATTTACTATCTGAACCAGAAAATGGAGATTACGGATAAATTTGAAAATGATATCTGCTATGTGAAGCTAAAGGTTGATGGGAAAATACAGTATATAACTGTTAAGTATCAAAATGGTTTTGCAATAAGTCCCCATGGCTATGTTCAGCCATCAACGTTTGACTAAATAGTGCAACAGAGAAAGTAATCTTGATTGTGTTTCTGGTTGTTTTGTGATATGTGAGAAATTCCTGTTGGATGAAAGCTGGCAGACGCTTTTTTTTCGCAGATATGCTATTCTATAGACAGTTTTTTGATTGCAGATATGAGTATAATCAGTGATGCACTGCGAAATAACGAAATGATTGCCTGGGAAGGATAAAATAATGGTTGGTAAAAAACTATGGTTTATGTGGAGGGTCAGGCACAGGGACATCACGTGGGAATCGAACTTGTTGAACTTCAGGGAAGAAGCGTTCTTCGGGAGGGAATCCAGGTCCATCTTAAAGAAATCCACAGTGAATTCACGGTAGATGCAGTGGAGTTTGTATTCGTTCTTACCATAAGCCTTTTCAAGATGCTCCTTATCCACTTTTTTGAGATTGTGGAGATAGTAAGGGCATTTGGGATTCACGCATTTGATCTGGCCTTTCCTGCCGTTGTTGCGGTAGAGATAAGGCTGAGGGGCATTACAGCAGGGGCACTTGCAGTCCTCGGGGATATCACATTCTTTGCGGCGTGAGACGGGTTTGATTTTCTTGTGATACTTGAATT
>JAQYGS010000190.1 GCA_028722515.1 Clostridia bacterium
TAGCATGAACAGGTCTTTCCGACACCGCAGAAGTGTGTGAAATCTCACCATGACGATAAACCCACATGTTGGCTTCTGCTCAGGCAACAGCATCGCCCTTCTGGAGTATGGTATTTCGGTGCTCAATAGCTGTCCCTGCTACCTCGTTGTTTACGCTTAGCTACTGCTGTTACCAACAGCAACTCAAAACTCACTTCTGGTGGAGTGGTTAATTCCTTACCAGACAGGATTTCCACCTGTATTATTTCAAGCCCTTGCAGGGCGCACTGCCTGACCCCACCGTTGTGCCGAGAAAGCTCCTCCGCTTCGGAGGTGTTGACCATACAGATTTTCACATCCGTCATTTCCTCCGCAAGCGCTTCCATCACAGCGATAAACTCTTCACAGTTATGGCACCAGTCCGCAAAGAAATCCACCAATACCGGTTTCTCCGATTCCAGTACCTCTTCCTGAAAATGCTTTTCTTCCAACGGAATGATTTTCATTGCAATCCTCCTTCTTGTATCCTGAACAAAGTCAGCTGCCGTAACAGAAATTCAATACCATATCCTTTTCCCAGGGCCGATCTCATTGACATGATTCCCGCAAAATGTTATAATCCATCAAAATGCCACAAAAGGAAAGGACTGACGTGTCTGTGAGAGATATTATTTGCGAGGCTACTATTTTCTATAGCTACACGGCCCAGCATCCCAACACCTTGCGGGTGCTGTTCCGTATGAAGGACGCTGTCAACGGTCATCTGCTGCAATTGGCCGCCGACCAAGCCATCCGGCGATACCCTTATTATGGGGTGCACTGTGTTTCCGACGGGAGAGAATACCTTCTTGAGCCCCACAGCGAGCCCTTTGTGGTTCGCCACACTCCGGAGCCGGTAGCTCTGGGCGGCGAGGAAGCCAAGGGCTATCTGCTGGCCGTCAGCTACTGGGAGGATAAAATCTGGGTGAATGTGTACCACGGGCTGACTGACGCCACCGGCGCGCTGAATTTCGGACGAACCCTGCTGTACTACTACTGCCGGGAGAGGTACGACCCGGATCTGCCCGGAGAGGGTGTGCGCGTCAACGATGGCCCCATTCCACAGGAGGAATGGGAGAATCCCTACCGGCTGATTATGAGCGGAGAGCGGGAGCTGCCCGATGAAAAGGACATTCTCGTTCAGGTCAAGCCGGATTCTTCCATCCAGCCGCTGAATCTGCTGGGGGAAGCCCGGGTCACCCAATCCGCCCCTCAGTACTTTGATCTGCGTATCCCGGAGCAGCAGCTCATGCAGTATTGCCGCAGTCAGGACGGCACCCCCGGCGTGGTGGTGTCGCTGCTGATGTCCCGGGCCATTGACCGGCTCCACCCGGGAAACAGCCGGACCATCGTCACCGGCATGGCAATAAACCTGCGTCCCGCATTGGGCACGCCGCTGTACAAAGGCTCTCCGCTGGCCATTGCCTATCTGCCCTACACAGACCGGCTGCGGCAAAAGCCCTTTGACACCCAGGCTACCATCTACCGGGGAAGGCTCATCCTCGCCGCCGACCAGGAGCGCCTGCTCTCAGGCGTCAAAGCATCCACCCGGCTGTACCAGGCGCTGGATCAGCAGCCCACCGTGGAGAAAAAGTGTCAGCTGGCGAAGCAGGTTGTGGATCGTTACCATGGAGGCGCTACCTTCAATGTGAGCTATGTGGGCCCCGCCCGGCTGGCCGCCATGGAGCCCTATGTGCTGGAAACCCTGATGCAGAACGACTGCACCGATCTGACCATTGAGATGATGGCCGCCCACGGCTCCTTCTTTCTTACAATTGTGCAGGAGTGGAAAGAAGATTTGTATGTAAAGGCGTTTTGCGAGGAGCTGAAGGCCCAGGGCATCGAATATGAACTGCTGTCCCAGGGAGAGCACCATGTTCCTCGGCTCACCCTGCCTGGAAATTCCTTGTAGTCATCTTTTGTATGCTTTTTCCACAGCAGACCAATACCACGCAGGTACGAACTGCCAGAAAAATTAATACAAATGGAGAGATTTTTTTGAGAGAAATCAAGAACACAAAATAATCGCCAACATATTGATTCCTTTAAAATCCTGCACTGGTTTTTCCCATACTGGTTTCCCCTATAGTCTGACATATCCATGATGTTCCAACTCTTTTATGGCTGACCGTACGGAATCAATCCCATCCCTGCTCAGAGATGCCAGTCCCTGCATATTATAGTTCCAGTCATCCGGCAAACTCAGCATCAGGGAAAGAAGTCCATTTGCCTTTAATGAAAGGTTCTTATTTTTAAAATGGTGATTACTCATAACCGTGAAATTTTTTGTCCGCTCATACCAGATGCAGGACTACCGACACCTCAATGCCGTTCATAATCTGCTTTTTCTTGCCCTGTTTGCCTGTCGGTGCGAAACTCATATACCTCGCAAAGTGTCGAAAATTCAACACTTCTACGAATTCACCCGATGTAGACAACACACGACTTCAACGGTACTTTCATTGTCCCAACTAAGTTCTTCTGTTTCCGCATCATTAAAATACACCGGGAAACGGAACTTAATGTGCTTCAGGAATCTGCCATCCGGCTGCTCCTGCACATAAATGTCCACCTGCTCTACAAAACTGCTTAAAAACTCTTTTTTCTCCAAGTCGGTGAACTTATCATACAGTTTATCAAAATACAGTAAGAATTGATAGACGTTATCTTCCGAAATTTTCTTCTGTTTGATGTTCAGTAATCGGTTCTTTACCTCACTGATACTGTTCTCCACGCCCTCAATTTCATCATACAGGCGGTACAATCTTGTCTCCATATCCTGATATTTTTTCTCATAAAATCGATCTGTAATATCCAGACTGTCCATCTGCTGTCCGAGCCTGTTCTTTGCTCCGGTCAGCTGTCGGTGCTGTTTCTCCAGTTCTTCAATTTCCTTTTCCACTTCCGACGTGTCAATCCTTACACCGATCTTCTTTATAATTGCCTCCTCAAATTTGGGATTCTGCACAAGTTTCCGGATTACTTCCTCTACCGCATCATTCACTTTATCTTCACTCCATTGTTTGCGGTAGCTGCAATTATGCCCATCCACTAGTCTTCTATGCTTGCAGGCATAATAAAAATATTCCTTATATGCCGTACCGTCTTTTCTTTTTTTTCGATTGACATTCCCATACATTCCGCTACCACAAAGAGGGCATTTCAAAATGCCGGATAAAATATGCTCATGATCTAAACTATGGGTCTTTTCGTATGATACTCCTGTTTTCTGCCGTTTCTGATGCGCCAGTTCCCAATCCTCTTCTGAAATGATACCTTCATGAATGCCATCATTCAGCATATATTCTTCCTGCTTTACAATCCGATATTCATTTCTTGTTCCGGGAACTTTTTCATTCTTCCTCCGACCAAATGCCAGTTCCCCACAGTAGATTGGATTATCCAAAACGCCTTTGATGAATGAAGTTGCAAAAGCATCCAGTGTATTATTCTGCCTCTTTTTCTTTTTATATCCATGCTGATTCAGCCATGACGCAATCGCACTCATTCCCATATTGGTATGGATTAATTTATCAAAGATTAATCGAATTACTTCTGCTTCGTCCTCTGCAATCTGAAGTTCTCCGTTTACCAGTTTATACCCATAGGGAGCAAAACCACCATTCCATTTTCCTTCCCTTGCTTTCTGCTTCCGTCCTTCCATGGTCTGCACCAAAATATTTTCACGTTCAATTTCTGCCACCGCTGACAAAACAGAAATCATCAGCTTGCCGCTATCTTTAGAACTGTCAATGCCATCCTCTACACAGATCAAATTCACTCCAAAATCCTGCATCCTCTGCAATGAATTCAAAACGTCCGCTGAAATTCCGGTCTGCCTTCTACGCATTTACCGGATTTTCCTTCATCTGCAAATTCCTGTACAATCTCCATATTCTGATACTCAGCATACTTTCTCAGTTTATCTCTCTGTGCATCCAGGCTGTAACCATCCACCTGCATGGTGGTGGATACACGGATATATACATAACATCTGATTTTTTTATTCTTCATGGCATTTACCTCATTTATTACGCCCTTTTATTGTCCCAACTAGATTTCACCATCTGTTCCAACTCTATTCAATACCTGTTTTTCAAAATTTTTAATTCCCATTGACATATTTTCGTCCCAAACATATAATAATGATAGAGACAGGAATACCTGTCATCGAAAATATTGTCCGCTCACCGCTGGCGGCTTATAAATAAACGGCTCGAAAATATGGTTCGCTTACCGGAAGCGTCTAATAAATGTCCGGCTCGAAAATTCTCGGCCCTGCCGCATGGCAGGGCTGATTTTTATAAAGCGAAAAACTTCGTTTTCCGCCTTATAAAAATTGCTCCGCAGGATCGCACTGCTGCGAAGAAGAAATTTGTTGCAAGCAAACCGCCGTAGGTGTAGAATCCTGCAAGCAGGATTCTAATTAATAGGTGATGAAATGATTTATCAAGAAGGATATGTTTACCACATAAAAGATGAATATTTTGAAAAAGTACAAGACGGTAACCTCATGCAAAACAAAGAAAACGGTACATACCGTCCGACATTTTATTGCCTGCGGGATGAAAAGACTTCTTTGCTCTGGATGGTTCCGTTAAGTTCACGGGTTCAAAAATATAAAGCGATCCATGATAAACAAGAACAAAAATATGGACGCTGTCTGACTATCGTTCTTGGCGAATTTGATGGAAGAGAAGCAGCATTCCTTCTCCAGAATATGTTTCCTGTCAGAGATTATTATCTTGATCACATACATACTCGCAACAATAATCCCGACGCACAGTGGGGTCAGGTAACCGAATATTTTTATGAATATTCTTAAATTATAAAGAAAAATTTATTACTTCAGATTAATGGTACCTTTCCCCAATGGTTCTTAAACGATGATGAACTTGATGACGATTTTGGTGAAGAAGGTTTTTATATCTTCTAAGCCAACATTCGTCTGCTTGTTGTGCCCGCCTCTGTGCGGGCTCTTTTAAATTCAAGAAAGCGCCGTAGGCGGTCTTGTAGAGTAGGTCAGAGGGCGATTGCCCTCTTTCCCCTCATCAAACCGTACGTGAGGTTCTCCCTCATACGGCTTTCCGACATTCTTCTTTCTGCAGCATTACATTATGCAGTCATTAATTGTAAGCCTTTTTCTCGCAATCTGATTTTTGTTTCGTATAGCCCTTTTAACCGCCGCTTCTGCTGTCGTTTCTTATTATTCCATCTGCAAAAGCTGCATAGGATATACCAATCTATTGCACTCATCCACTTCCTGTCATTCCTGGTTCGATAGTAATTTCTCCATCCGATAATTTTAGGATTTATAATCTCTATCAAATCTTCTTCTGCTTTTACGAGCAGATATCTCTGGTTTATTTTGTCCTTGACAGTCTGCTTCATTTTCTTCATGGCTTTCTTACTTGGATATTGATACGTTTCTCCGTACCTATATCCCCTTTTATTTATTTTCGAAAATCTTCTGTGATGTAGTCCCAGAAAGTCGAACCCTTCTGTTCCATCCCACATATTGATGATTTTCGTTTTTACCGGATGTAGCTTTAAATCCAGCTTTTCCATGATATACTTCAGCAGATTAAGTGCATGGTTTGCGCTCTTCTTGTTTTTACAGATGATTACTGTATCATCTGCATACCTAACGAGAATTCCCTGGTTTAGTCCATATTTTTCCCATAGGCGGTCAAGCGTATTTAAGTAGATGTTTGCCAGTAACGGCGATATCACTGACCCCTGACTTGTTCCGAGTTCGCTGATTTCCAAAATATTTCCATATAGGACTCCTGCCTTTAACCACTGTCGAATTAATTTCAGAATTCTTCTGTCCGAAATTCTCTGTTCTACCAATATCATCAGTTTATCCTGATTGACGTTATCAAAGAATTTTTCTATGTCGGCGTCCACAACATAATATCCTTTGTTGTTGCATGCCTTTCTGACTACTTCCAGCGCCTGCTTTGCACTGCGTTTTGGAATCATTACTCTTCGGACTGGCATTGGTTGGTAGTTTCCGCTTTTCATTTCTACCTGTATTTCCGTCAGATATCGGTCAACTCCCTTTGCTTCAATATCCTCGATTGTGATACCGTCTGCTCCGCTTGAACCTTTGTTGGCTTTTACTCGTTTCCATGCTTCATATAAAACATCATCCCGATAGACTTTGTCATAGAGTGCATGAAATCTTCTGACACTGCATTTCTTGGCTGTCAGATATAGTTTGTTTTGAAGTTGTCGTACTTTTTCTTTGGAGTTATTAGTCTTCATGACATTCTCTCACACTTACCCTCTCTACAAACTTGAATGAAGTAGGGAACCTTTCCTAATCTGCGTTTTCCTGCACAGATGTCACAGGTACTATGTTCCCCTCCGACTCCCTCTTATCAAGAATCCGACTTCGCTTTCACTTATACGGTTCTTCTTTACCTTTCGGTGATAAGTAGGGTCTCCCCAGTTCCAAGTCACACCTTTCATACATACCGTTTCCCATATACCGGAGGATTTTCATTGGTGCATTTCCAGTTTCTTCCCAACTTCCATGGTTTTCGCCCAATAGGACGGGGCTCAACTTCCTCTTTTCTCCTCATTCTGAGAAGTTTTATTTACGATACGGCAGAATTCACTTTATGTTACGGTCTGCATGATTGTAAGCATCCTTTTAAAGGATTACATTACCCACTCGCTTAGCACCCTGTATTACTACAACGCACCGAGTTTGACTATACGGCTTACTGGTAATTACCGTAGTCGGACTTACACTGACTGGTGTGACCCAGCTTCGCTGGGCACGCTCCTATAAAGTAAAAAAGCAATCGATTACGATTGCTTTTAAAATATCATCTTTCATCGCCAAGGAAAAACAATGCCATAGTACCCGGACCAGAATGTGCCCCGATGACAGCTCCCACCTGGTTAATAATCATGGTTTTTACATTATATTTTTCCCTTACTTTTTCCGCTACATACTGTGCTTCTTCTTCACAGTCTCCATGACTGATAAAAACTGTATCACATGTATCATGAAAGCTTCCTATTTTATCATCCATCAGCTTTACAAGATCCAGCAGAGATTTCTTTCTTCCACGGACCTTGCCCAAAGGAATCAGCTTTCCGTTATTATCCACGTGAAGTACAGGTTTTATATTCAATACACTTCCAACCACTGCAGTTGTTTTGGATACACGGCCTCCTCTGTACAGATGATTTAAATCATCTACTGTAAATAAATGGACCATATGAAGCTTATTCTTTTCCACCCATTCTGCCACAGCTTCCATATCCTGCCCCTGTTCTTTCTTCTGCTGGGCCATATACACCAGCATTCCCTGGCCCAGAGATGCACTCAGTGAATCAATCACAATGATCTTACGCTGGGGATATTCATCTTCCAGTTCTTTGGCGGCTATCCTGACGCTGTTATAGGTTCCGCTCAACCCGGAAGAAAATGCAATATGAAGAATATCTTTACCTGCTTTAAGATATGGTTCCAGAACACAACGGGCATTCTCTGGATTGACCTGTGCAGTGGTTGGCATAGAACCATGACGCATTGCGTCATAAAATTCATGAACTGGAAGAAAATTTTCATGGGTGTAATTCTTCCCATCCATGGCATAGCTCAGATACATACAGCCAACATCATGTTCCCTGTAATAGTTTTCCGGAAGATCCGAGTTATTGTCTGTTGTAATAACATATTCTCTCATATTCCTGCCCTCATTTATTTTTTAGAATTCTGTTTATGATCAACTCGATTTATTATATCATCCATTTTCAATCAGCACAACCGATTTTATTCATTCCTATGCTCTTAAATGTTTTCTTATTGTAAAGAAACTTCCCAGAAGTCCAATGCCGATTCCAAGCTCCAGTCCCACGGGAAGAAGTGTTTTATATATCTGTGATACAGGAATGAAATTCACAGATCCGATAAGCACATTAAACTTTGTCAGAATATAAGTAACCGTTGCATTATATCCGAAATATAATCCGATCAGAGGAATTGCCGCGCCTATAAGTCCAAGCACCATACCTTCCAGTAGAAAAGGCGCCCTTACAAATCCATCCGTTGCGCCAATATATTTCATAATTCCAATCTCATCTTTACGGACAGCAACTCCAACTGCAACTGTATTACTGATAAGAAAAACAGAAATTATCTGAAGAAGTATAATGATTGCAATGGAAACATAAGATACAATCTTATTGATACTGCCAAGAGTTTTGGCAGCTTCCTGAGACTGATTTACTTCTCTTACATAGTCAAGGCTCTTTATATACTCTACCAGCTCTGTCTGCTTTGTAATATCATTCATATATACCTGGTAATTAGAAGAATTCACAAGAGGATTATCGTCCTTAAATCCTTCGGCAGCGTCAGAACCTTCAAAATATTTATCTTTAAATTTCTCCCATGCCTCATCAGCAGATTCATATTCAATTTTCTCAACTTCCGGACGTTCTTTGATCTTCTTTCCTACTTCCTTAATCTGTTCAATGGATGTGCCCTCATCAAAAAATACTGTAACAGGAACCTCTTCCTCAATCTTATGTGCAATATGGTTTACATTTGTAACAATAGAAAAAAAGATTCCAAACAGAAGGATACAGGCTGACATTGTGATTACGGAAGCAATGGAAAACATCCAGTTTCTCTTAATATTCTTAATACCCTGCTTCAGGGTATACCATATTGTACTAGGCCTCATGATATTCTCCCTCTTTCTCATCGCTGATGATCACACCATCATGCATGGTAACAACGCGCGTCCTCATAGCATTTACAATATCTTTATTATGAGTTACCACGAGAACGGTCGTGCCTCTGTCATTGATCTGTTCCAGAAGTTTCATAATTTCTTCGGATGTCTTCGGATCCAGATTTCCCGTAGGCTCATCAGCCAGAAGAATGTCCGGACGATTTACCAGTGCTCTTGCCAGAGCAACTCTCTGCTGTTCTCCTCCGGAAAGTTCATTTGGAAAAGATTTATATTTACCGGCAAGTCCTACCTCCTGAAGGACTTCAGGAACACGCTTACGGATCACACGTGTAGGACGGTTCACCACTCTCTGGGCAAAAGCCACATTCTCGTATACATTCCTGTCTTTCAGCAGACGGAAATCCTGAAAAACTACTCCCAGCTTTCTGCGGTATTTTGCAACTCGTCTATGCTTCATAGTCTCCAGCCGTTCTCCGCTGACTATGATCTGTCCGGAAGTGGAATCCAGTTCTTTCAGCAAAAGCTTGATCAGAGTTGTCTTTCCGGAACCACTACTGCCCACTACAAACACAAATTCTCCCTTATCAACATGTAAGTTAGCATGGTTCACAGCTGGCAAACCTGGACCATAGGATTTGCTTACATCTATAAGATCTATCATAGGTACTTCCTCCCCGCCTGAATAATGCCCGAATTATTTCGGGCATTACAAGGCTTATTTTTGTAACATTATTGTAATATATATCAAATCTAATTTCAAGAGCGGATTGTATTTTTCATATAATCTTCATACATTATGACTTGTTGACCCCAATATAATTTCAAGTATAAAAGACCTGCCATCTGCCGGCAGGTCTCTAAAGCATATCAATATTCAAGTGTTTCCATATATTTCATATATCTGACAACCATAAGGGCAATCTTGAATGTAATAGCATCTTCAAACACACGTAAATCAAGGCCTGTACTCTTCTGAAGCTTATCAAGACGATATACAAGAGTATTTCTGTGAATATAAAGCTGTCTGGACGTTTCTGAAACATTCAGGCTGTTCTCAAAGAATTTGTCAATAGTTACCAGCGTTTCCTCATCAAAGTCATCCGGTGATTTTCCTCCGAAAATTTCCTTAATGAACATTTTACACAAAGGTATGGGAAGCTGATAAATAAGACGTCCTATTCCAAGAGAACTGTATGCAATAACTTCCCTGTCTCCAAAGAATATTTTACCTACATCAAGAGCCATACGTGCTTCTTTGTAAGAACGGGAAACTTCCTTGAGTTCATTGACAATGGTTCCATATGCCATATGTGTAACGCCATCATTGCCCATTCCCAATGTATCCAGAATCGCATGTGCCAGTTGATCCATTTCTGGATAATTTTCATCATCCTCCAGCTGTTTAACAATAATAATGCTCTTTTCATCCACAGCAGTAATAAAGTCTTTACTCTTTCCCCCAAAGAGACTCTTCACGCTTTCGATAGAACTATGGTCCTTCTCCTGAGGCATCTCAAGGATCATTACTACTCGACGTACATCTGCGTCAATATGAAGCTTCTTCGCTCTGTTATAAATGTCTACAAGCAGAAGGTTATCCAGCAGCAGATTTTTGATAAAGCTGTCTTTATCAAAACGTTCCTTATATGCAACGATCAGATTCTGGATCTGAAAAGCTGCAAGTTTCCCCACCATATATGTGTCTTCATCATCTCCATGGGCAACCAGGATATACTCCAGCTGGTAATCATCACAGACTTTAAAATACTGGTAGCCTTTCACAAGCTGGCTGTCGGCCTGTGACTCAATAAAAGCCTGTACATCTACCGTTGCAATGGCAAAATCTGAAAAAGTACTGGCAACTACTTTTCCTTCCGTATCAATTACACAAAAATCTGTTCTTGAAATTTCCTTCAATCCTTCAAGAGTATTCTGAAGAACCTGATTTGATATCATTAAGCCTCAATCCCTTCTCACTATTAGTGTTTATTCTTCCGTTTTAACCTAAAAATTTAATGTATGGAATATATTTTAATACAAATTCACCAAAAATGAAAGAGTAAACTAGAATATTTTTACATTTTTTTGTGTAATTTTTCATATTTTACTTAATTTCATTTCATCATATTAACAACAGACTTATTTTTTTCAAGAAAACCCTCTCCGTGAACTTCCCGGGCATCACTTACGATCACAAATGCGTCAGGATCGATCTCATCTACTTTTTTCTTAAGAAGGACAATCTGTTTCTTATTCACTACGCAAAACAACATGAGTTTGTCCTCTCCCGAATACATACCCCTGGCATTTATTCCTGTCACGCCACGTTTCAGGTCATTCATGATCATCTCTGAGATTTCATCAGGTTTGGAAGTAATAATATATGCTGTCTTAGAGAACTTAATACCTTCAATGAGTCCATCTGACACCTTTGTCACAATAAAAACGGCAATAATGGCATATAATGCCTCGTGTACTCCAAAGACATACATACCGACCAGAACGATCAGACCATCAATGACCTGCATGATCTGTGCGATGGAGTAATGCTGAATATATTTCTGTATAATGGCAGCCATCATATCTGTACCGCCTGTAGTTCCGCCTCCAAGAAATACAAGTCCAATTCCCGTTCCCATAATCACACCGCCATATAAGGCTGCAAGAAGAAGATCATTCCCTGCAAGATTCCACACAGGCTGAACAGCCAGCCAGAAAGATAGAGAGATTTCTCCTACAATTGCTTTTTTTACAAAGGAAAATCCACAGATCTTCCATCCGGTCAAAAACAGAGGAATATTTAAAACAAAGTTGGTAACCCACAACGGGATTCCATATCCCCAGATCTGGCTGGTCCATTTCTTCAAAATTATTGATATTCCGGAAAATCCTCCTGTAACCATTCCTGATGCATCAAATACGGAATTGATGGCAATTGACATTAATCCTGTCCCGGCAATTATCATCAGATATTCCAGAGGTATCTTTTTTTTACCGTTTATCCTCATCTGCACCTCTCTTCTACTGCTTCACCACTGCACAGTAATTTTTTTTCCATAAATCAGAAGAACGGCAGCAGCCTCCATAAAGGAAACTGCTCCCGTTCTTATTTTGCCCTATTTTCCAGGCTTATTAATAAAAAATACGAAATCATAACTTTCCATAATCTGGAAATATTTCACAATTCTGGGATACAAGGGCTCCGCCTTATCCCCAAACTTCTGTTTCACCAGTTCTGCAATTTCTGCCACTGTCCTTTTTCCATCGATCAAGGGCCAGATAAAAGTTCCATTCTCATCAAGATGTACTTTCGTAAATCTTGGTTTATGAAACAACTTCTGGGCTATGGTATTAAATGCTCCCTTATTTTCAACTTCCAGCACCATTTTTCCTCTAATATCTTCGTGCCACCGAAGTTTGGGAGAATGTTGGGGAATAAGATCCAGATAATTAATCTGTTGTTGTTTCTTTTTTCTACTCATCAGGCTTTTTTCTTCTTCCAAATGGAGAACTTAAGAAGACTTAAGATCATAAGGATCAAAAGTACAATGCCGCCAATATTTCCAAAGTTAATTCCTCTTGCTGAAAGATCAAGGAATCCACTTACATTGAGAACTGCAAGTATTGCAAGTAATATACCTACCAGTCCTTCACCGGCGATCATACCAGCACAGTACAGAGTACCATCTGTTGCCTGAGCTTCTTTTGTTTTCTCATCCACGCCTTTTCTCTTCTCAACAAACCAGCGAACTACACCACCGATCATAATAGTTGCATTCAGATAAATCGGAAGATAAAGACCAATTGCAAAAGGCATAACCGGAATATGAAGGATTTCCAGAGCAAGAGCCAGGAACACACCTACAAATACCAGTGTCCATGGAAGTTTACCACCCATGATTCCTTCAACGATCATCTTCATAAGTGTTGCCTGAGGAGCAGGTACCTCTGCAGTTCCATATCCCCATGCTGCATTCAGAAGGTAAAGAACACCACCAATTGCAAGACCGGAAGCAATAACACCAATCAGCTCACCAATCTGCTGTTTCTTGGGAGTTGCTCCAAGAATATATCCTGTCTTCAGGTCCTGTGAAGTATCACCTGCAATAGCTGCAACGATACAGATAACGGAACCAATTGCAATGGCTGCAGTCATACCGTGAATTCCTGTATCTCCGGAAGCCTTGATCACGAAAGTAGCGATCAGAAGTGTGGCAATTGCCATACCGGAAACCGGGTTGTTGGAGCTTCCTACAAGACCTACCATACGGGAGGATACTGTTGCAAAGAAGAATCCGAAAATAACAATGATAAGTGCGCCAATAAAATTAACAGGAATTGCCGGTACGATCCAGATAATAAATACCATGGCAATGATTCCAAGAATAATAAAATTCATAGGAAGATCCTGTGCTGTTCTTGCTGTACTTGTGTTTCTTCCGTTTTTCATACTCTTCATAGAATCACGGAATGTTGTGATGATCAGCGGGAGTGACTTGATCAGGGAAATAATACCACCTGTAGCGATGGCGCCTGCGCCGATATATTTCACATAAGTACTCCAGATAGCTGCTGCTCCTCCGTTTGCATAAATTTCAGCAATGGGAGCTGTGCCGGGATACATAACGGTATCCGGTCCAAACAGACAGATAAGAGGAATGATCACCATCCAGCCTACAAGAGAACCCACAAACATAAAGGATGCAATCCTTGGGCCTACAATATAACCTACACCAAGAAGCGCAGGATATACTTCAGTACCTATCTCACCTTTAAAACTCTTGAATGCTGCCGCAATGTCTGCCGGAATAACCTTGAGACCATCAACAATAAATTTAAAAGCTGCTGCAAAGCCCATACCTGCAAAAACTGTAGAGGCATTTGCACCTCCTTCTTCCCCTGCAAGCAGAACATCTGCACAGGCAGTTCCTTCAGGATAAAGAAGTGTGGCATGCTCTTTTACAATAAGGGCATTACGAAGGGGTACCATAAAAAGTACACCCAGAACACCGCCGCAAAGGGCGATCAGTGTAATCTCCACAAGACTTGGCATATCGCAAAGTCCTTCCTGTGCCCAAAGGAATAACGCAGGCATAGTGAAAATCGCACCGGCTGCCAGAGACTCACCGGCCGAACCAATGGTCTGGACCATATTGCTCTCCAGGATGGAGTTTTTCTTCATGATAACACGAATCACACCCATAGAGATAACTGCTGCCGGAATGGAAGCAGATACAGTCATACCCACACGCAGGCCAAGATAAGCATTGGCTGCACCGAATACAACTGCAAGTATAACACCCATGATAATGGATGTTACCGTAAATTCCGGTGTGATTTTCTCAGCCGGGATATACGGTTTGAACTCTTTGTTTTCGTTCATGATTTCCTCTCCCTTTTGTATTAGTTTTGAAACATCCTTTATTATATCTAAAAGTATATAAAAAGGCAAGCTTAAAAAGCCAGTTTTTTGTTTACTTTATCAACTTAACCCGATACTTTGTTAAAGTTGTCTGGGGTTAACTATCGGAATCAAGCTGTTTTATCAGGTACTTTCCAACTATCCGTGAAAAATTGGCAATATCCCGGATATAGGCGAAGTCTTTCCCAAAGATTTTTTTCTCCGTGGCAAGATCCTGCTCTTTGCCTGCAAAAACACCCAGCACACTCACACCCTGATTTCTTAAATGGCGCACCTCTGTTGCCGTGTCATTGACAGCATACCTTCCCATATACGGCTGGGGATTTTTTGCATTCGGCCTGTTAACGATTACATCATACGGTTTCCCATCACTTAATACAATAAGTATTTTTTTCTCTTCCGGTCTCTGGAGAAGCCCATACCCAACCGTTTTTATGGCAAGGCCGTCTCTGTTATTAGAAGAAGTAACATAATTAAATATATTCTCATTTGCTTCCTTTGGATCATCATACTCCCGAAATCTGTGAAGTATGGTATAATCCCAGAAAGTACAGAAACTCATAACCCTGTGCGGAATTTTTACATTGCTCAGGGCCTCACTGATAATATAGGCCTGAAGTGCCACCTCTCCCTGTCTGGACATCTGGGAACCACTGGCATCTATAAGAACATCCACCACAAAATCTGATGCATCCGATTTCAGTTCCCGCCGAAAAAGATCTGCTTCACTGCTTCTTCCCACTCTCCACAATCTGGATGGAATGATCTTTCCTCTGTCAGAAATGATTTCCTGTTTCTCATTCTTATTCACCAATGTCTTTCTTAAAAGCTCTGAAAGTGATGCAATATTACTTTTCACTATTCTGTGCTTGTCGTGATAAAGATGGATATTTCTGTTTTTCAGCCTGACCGCATATTCATACTGATAGTTTCGCTTTACAGGATTTTTCAGTATACCCTCCGTAAAATAGAGACTACAGTCCCTGTGAATATCTCTGCACATCAGGTAATTCATCCTCTTCTCCTGGGCAGGATCCAGATAGGATTTTCCGAAATTCAGTTCTACATAAGTATACGCTTTTTCCAGTGCTTCTTCCGTGATCACCGTAACCTTATGCCTGGACTGACGGTTCTTCTCCATTTCATCTGTAACAGAAGCATCCTCCATATCCGTGATTCTGGCTGCCATCTGCTCTATGTAGCTTTCCAGTCCTTCTTCGTAAAGTTCTTCTGAAAGAAAATCCTTCCAATCCTGTTCTGCCAATTCTTCCAAGGTAACTGAAAGTACATGTTCCAGATTTCCATGCTGTTTCTCAAAGTCAGGATCAGCGATCATATTATACAATTTATCTATGATTCTGATCAGTTCCATAGTATCCCTGGCATTTCCTGCTTCAGAAACCATGTCCCTGTATTTTTTCAGTCTGTCTTCCACATGACTGCTTCCATTACCCAGTCTGTCACGAAGGACGGCTATCCTAAGCCTTCCCAGAATATCCTGATAGGGCGGCAGTTCTTCAAATTCCTGGTCAAGAATATCTTCACAGGCCTGCCTTTGCATTTTTCTTACTCCCGGACGTTCCTGGCAGATTTTTTCCCCGATTGCCTCTTCCACACAGAGCTGTGCGATCACAGTGAGTTTTTCCTCATCTGCCTGACAATACACTTTTTTTACCAGATATAGCCCCAGCATATCCTTGTCAAAGAATCTGGCCAGTGCCCCCTGTTTAATTCCATCATATAGAGCTATGGCCCTGGAACGGAGGTACAGAGGAATATCCACTTTCATATTCAGGCTGTAGTCCCCGCTGATGGTCCATAGAAGATTACGTATCCGGTTTTCAAGTTCCAGACGGCAGTCATCTATTTCCATCACCTTATCATTGTTCATATACATCATCCCTTGTCCATTCTTCGGGAATCCTTGTACGTACCACATCCTCCACGATTTCTTTTTCAAAGGTATCAAAGGTTTTGTTGATCACTCCCATAGTCACAGCCTTAAATGGGGAGAGCCCTGTCTTTATTATTTTAACTGCCGCAATGAGTCCTCTCAGATCCAGTGACCTGGTAGAGATTTCACCATTTGCCGCTTTAAGCTGAAGGTCCAGAAATACACCGGCAAACTGTTTCTCTGCACTCTCTTTTACATCCGGAAACATCTGTCGGAAAATGAAGGCAAGTGATTCTTCTGTCTGCTGGGGCATATCGATCACAAGGAACCTGGAAACCAGAGCTTCATTCAGCTCTCTCGTTCCCGCATACCCATAATTCATAGTCCCAATAAATCTTGCAGCCGGATGCAGATCAATCTTATCATAACCAGGCACATCGATACAGCGGCGGTAATCCAGAGTTGCGTGAAGTACAGACACTGCATCATTTTTTGCCATATTGATCTCATCAAGAATTCCAAAGCCTCCATATTGGGCACACTGATAGATGCTTCCTTTGCGAAGCTTCACCTGGTTATCCACAAAGGTGTCAGTTCCGATCAGATCTCCGCTGTCCGTATTTACATGGAAAGACACATTGTAAACTGGTCTGTTAAAAATAAAGGCAAGGTTTTCTGCAAGAATATTCTTACCTGTTGCCTTAGGACCTGCAAGAAGCAGGTTTTCCCCCTGAAGCAGCCCTGCAATGGACATTTCCAGAATATCTTTTCCATAAAAGGGAATGGGCGGTTTTACAATTCTGCTCTTTACTTCTTCTGAAACTTCAAAGCTTTTACGAAACTTTTCTACCTCTCTGATCAGCTGTCCGGACACACCCTGTTCTTTCAAAAATTCAAGTTCTTCCATAATATCCCCTTTTATCAGATCAGACTTCAAAAATCATATCTCCGTATGAAGGCATTGGCCACATATCCTTATCTACGATCATTTCCAGCTCGTCAACAGGCTCTCTCAGTGCCTCCATTGCAGGAACGATTTTTTCTTTGCAGTAAACAGCTCTGTCACGTCCCTCCTCATATTCGTAGATTCTGCCAACTGCTTTGCTTAACTTGCTCATTGCACTGTTAGTACTCTTAAGAAGTTTTGATGTTTTTTTCAGAAGATCCATCTGAACACTGACTTCCACAAGACCTTCTCCGGCCGTTTTCACTGAATTAATTGAATCCGCCAGAACTGACGTATATTTGATCACGGCAGGTATGATCTGTTTGGTTGCAATGTCTATCATTGTTTTTGCTTCAATATTTATAGCTTTGGAATAATTTTCATATTTAATTTCTGCACGGGATTCCAGTTCCGATTTGGTAAATACATCAAATTCACTAAAAAGTCTGACAGCTTTGTCTGTGGTCAGAGATGGAATGGCATCTACCATTGTAGGAAGATTTGGAAGACCTCTGCGCTGTGCCTCCTCTGCCCATTCCGGTGCATAACCATTCCCATTAAATACAATACGCTGATGATCTGTAGCATATTCTTTAATCAGATCATGAACAGCCTGATTAAAATCAGCAGCATTCTCCAGACGGTCACATGCCTCTTTAAATGCCTGGGCGGTAATAGTATTCAGAACTACATTGCATCCCGAAATGGAATCTCTGGAGCCTACCATACGAAATTCAAATTTATTTCCTGTAAAGGCAAAAGGTGAGGTACGGTTGCGGTCCGTTGCGTCCTTCATAAATTCCGGAAGGGTCTTGACTCCTGTTTCCAGTCTGCTCCCTTTTTTACTGTGAGTAGCTGTTCCGGTGCTGATCAGCTGCTCCAGAACATCTTCAAGCTGTTCTCCAAGAAACACGGAGATAACTGCCGGAGGTGCTTCATGACCTCCAAGCCTCTGGTCATTTCCTACATCTGCTGCTGCTTCCCTGAGAAGATCTGCATGTTCATCAACAGCTTTCAAAATGCAGGTAAGGATCAAAAGGAACTGAATATTCTCGTGAGGAGTCTTTCCAGGATCGAGAAGATTGATCCCGTCATCTGTTGTAAGAGACCAGTTATTATGCTTTCCTGATCCGTTTACTCCTGCGAAGGGCTTCTCGTGAAGAAGACAATGCATACCATGACGGTCAGCTACTCTTTTTAAGATCTGCATCATCATCTGGTTCTGGTCAGCCGCAATATTAACAGGGGCAAAAATAGGTGCCAGTTCATGCTGGGCAGGGGCAACCTCATTATGCTGTGTCTTGGCTGTTACACCCAGTTTCCAGCATTCTTCATTTACCTCTTTCATAAAAGCAGCTACTCTCTGGCGGATGTTTCCAAAATAATGGTCATCCATTTCCTGTCCCTTGGGAGGCATTGCGCCGAATAAGGTTCTTCCTGTATATATGAGATCTTTTCTCTGAAGATATTTCTGTTTATCAATAAGAAAATACTCCTGCTCTGCACCTACGGATGGGAGAACTTTCTTTGATGTCTTATTTCCAAATAACATGATCAGGCGGAGAGCCTGGGTATTGATTGCTTCCATGGAACGCAGCAGAGGTGTTTTCTGATCAAGGGCTTCTCCTGTATAGGAACAGAACGCTGTAGGAATACAAAGAGTTCCGCCTGCGGCATCGTGACGCACAAATGCAGGCGATGTACAATCCCAGGCCGTATACCCTCTGGCCTCAAATGTGGCTCTTAAACCGCCGGAAGGAAAAGAAGAGGCATCCGGTTCACCTTTTATCAGTTCTTTTCCTGAAAATGACATAAGAACCTTTCCATTACTCATAGGAGCAGAAATAAATGCGTCATGTTTTTCTGCCGTTACACCTGTCAGAGGCTGAAACCAGTGACAGTAATGAGTGGCACCTTTCTCAATGGCCCATTCCTTCATTTCGTGTGCCACCACATCAGCAATTTCCATAGAAAGTTCTTTCCCCTCTTCTATGGTTTTTTTCAGTTCCTTATACACTTTACCTGGAAGACGTGCCTGCATGACCGAATCATTAAACACATCACATCCAAAAGTGTCTACTACATTGATATACTCACCCATTTTTATTCTCCTTTTTATTTATTCACAGAGAAAGTGCGGGATGCCCGCTTTTCCTCATCCTTTGTGCTTTTCAGATATAAATTCAGTGCCTGATGGCAGTTCTGGATTTCCACTTTTGTCTGCTCTCCTCCAAATTCCCCGTCAAGAGTCCAAGAAACTGCTTCCTGAGAAGAAATTGTAATTTTTGCGGATTTAAAGGAATAAATAAGATCTGTATTATCTTCTGCTGTCAGCATGGCAGTCATAATTTCCTGTAGTTCCAGAGGTGTTTTTGGCATTGTGATCATTGTCACTTCAAAGAGCCCGTCATTCATATCCACATTTTTTCCGGTAAGATTTTTAAACCCGCCCACGGATCTGGAATTTGTCACCATACCGAAAATGAAATCATCTTCTACCTCAAGCTCCTTTGATTCTATTTTCATATGATAAGATTTAATATCAAAAAGGCGTTTGACTCCTTCCAAAAGATATGCCACATGACCAAGAATATTTTTCAGATCCTGATCTGTCTCATAAGCAACATCTGTAAACAGTCCAAAGGCAGCAATATAAGTAAAACTTTCATTATTAAATTTACCAATGTCACAGTGATAGAGCTCTTCCTCCATAATCATCTCGGCTGCTTTTTTCATACTCTTTGGCATAAACAGACTGTTGGCAAAATCATTTGTGCTTCCCGCCGGAATATATCCGATAGGTACGCTGCTGTCCTTTTCCATCACACCGGTTACCACCTCATCCAGAGTACCATCGCCGCCGCTGCAGACAATAAGATCTACTTTTCCATCATATTCTTTAGCCTTTTCGTAAGCATCCCTGGGCTTCTGAGTTGAATAAATAATTACCTCGTATCCCCCTTTATTGAATATGTCTACAATATCAAGCAGATTAGATTTAATCTTACCTTTTCCTGCTTTGGGATTAAAAATAAAAAGCATTTTTTTCCCCATGAATTATCCATCCTCCTGTATTCATGCTATATGTCAGCCAAAATGCATAGATTTCTATTCAATAATATAAAAAAAAAGCAGGAAAAAGTCAACGTAAATATAAAAGAAAGACCTGCTTATATTCTTATGCTTCTCTTACCGCATCTTTCATAGCTTTTACATAGTCTTTTACAATTGCCTCGTCTGACTGAGCTGTCATCTTTCTGGCCTGTTCGGGAGTGAAAATTCCAAATCCCACGGCACTATGGTGATTTTTCTCATCTGAGGCACGATTTTCTTTGCATATGCTGCCGCATGGGCACTTTCAATAGCAGGAATAATACCCTCCGTTCTGGATAGATACTCAAATGCCTCCACTGCCTCTTCATCTGTAACCGGCACATATCATAAAGATGAGCATGCTCCTACACATGCCAATACTGCATCCTTCAAGGTCACTTTGCCAGATATAAGTTCATCTGGAAGTGTATCTCTTATAGCTGCAAGGGAATGATATCTGGCTGCGGGAAAAGAATCAGGCAAGCCCTTAAGCAGCTTGCTTTCCCCTGTCTTAAAAATAGTTTTCTTTTTCCCATGCATGAGCTCCTTTGCATAGAAAACCGTACCGCCAAAGACTTCACATATAGACTGATGTCCCAAACATACTCTAAGAATGGGAATTTTTTCCGAAAACTTTCCATGGAAGGGTCATATCCCAGAAAAGAATACCTGGTTTCCAGTGTTGAATACATTTGAACACTTCCTGTTTTACCTAAAATTCGTACTGCCGTGGACAAAAGCAATTAAATATCCACGAGAAAGAATCCTGCGCGGAGCGTTTTTTATGTCATAGGAATTCGAAACCTTCAAAGAACAATATGGGGTACTTTCCTATGACATAAAAAAATCTCCGGAACCTGGTCCGAAGATTTAAAATAGCGAGAGGGGGACTTGAACCCTCGACACCACGGGTATGAACCGTGTGCTCTAGCCAGCTGAGCTATCTCGCCATATTCAGTTATGTTCTCCGGCTTATGATAGAATAATCATCACAAAACGGATAAAGTAGCGAGAGGGGGACTTGAACCCTCGACACCACGGGTATGAACCGTGTGCTCTAGCCAGCTGAGCTATCTCGCCATATTCATAAGTTATGGGACCTATAGGGCTCGAACCTATGACCCTCTGCTTGTAAGGCAGATGCTCTCCCAGCTGAGCTAAGATCCCAAAAAATTACAGTTATAAAGTAAATATTTCCTTTTGCTTCACAACTCGCTTTGCTATTATATAATGATTTGCATTTTCTGTCAACACTTTTTTTCAATCTATACAAAAAAGAATCCTGCTTTGCAGGATTCTCCGCCTGCGGCGGGTTGCTTTTGCAACATAATTCCTCTCCGCCGCAGTGCGATCCTGCACGGAGCGTTTTTTATGTCATAGGAATTCAAAATCTTCATAGAACAATATGGAGTACTCTCCTATGACATAAAAAAGTCTTATCAGACTGATTCATTCAATCTGATAAGACTTGCCTGATTTTTATTTAAAGTATTCTACACCGGATTCGAAGATTTTGATATCCTGCTCACCGTAAATATTAATGGCAACTCCATTATCACGTCGTTCACTGTGAGCCATCTTTCCAAGGATACGACCGTCAGGGCTGGTAATACCCTCGATTGCCATATAAGAACCGTTTACGTTCCATTCTTCATTATTTATGTCAAGTTCCCCATCTGCAGTCACATACTGAGTAGCGATCTGTCCATTTTTCATAAGTTTTTCAAGCCACTGATTATCTGCCACAAATCTTCCTTCTCCATGAGAAGCAGGGTTACAGTATACGCCTCCCAGCTTCGCTTTCTGAAGCCATGGTGATTTGTTACTTACTACCTTTGTATAAACCATCCTGGAAATATGACGTCCAATGGTATTATAGGTCAAAGTAGGAGAATCCTCTTTCTGTCCGCAGATTTCTCCATATGGTACCAGGCCAAGTTTGATAAGAGCCTGGAAACCATTGCAGATACCCAGTGCAAGACCGTCACGCTCATTTAAAAGTTTCATAACAGCTTCTTTGATT
The DNA here is from genome assembly GCA_028722515.1 of Clostridia bacterium. Lineage (GTDB taxonomy): Bacteria > Bacillota > Clostridia > Lachnospirales > Lachnospiraceae > Blautia_A. The sequence continues at coordinate 22,120 of JAQYGS010000190.1, forward strand.
TTTGCATTCTGGAAAGCTGTAGCAAAAAACTTGGCAGAACCGTCTGGTTCATCACCTGCAGAGAATCCACCAGGAAACATAATAATCTGTGCCTGACTGATGGATTTTTCAAACAGCTCCACGGAATCACGGATATCTTCTGCAGTCAGATTTTTAAATACCTTTACGTCTACTTCAGCGCCTGCACGTTCAAATGCACGGGTACTGTCATATTCACAGTTAGTTCCCGGGAATACAGGAATAAACACGCGAGGTTTTGCAACTTTATTCTTACATACATAAATATGATCTGCATGGAAAATTCCGTCCTGAACAGTACCATCTGAACAGGAAGAATTTTTTTCAGACAGGAAATATGCTGTAGGTCCATCGCTTTCTCCTGACGTTGTCTTAAATACCTTCTCCAGAGTACCTTTCCAGGCTTCTTCTGCCTCGTCAAGGGTGATAACTGTATTTCCATAGGAGAATTTATGATCATCTGTAACTTCACCGATAAGTGTATAAGTAATGGAAAGCTCACCCACTTTTGATTCAGGTACTTCCATAATAATATCGCCAAAGCCCGGCGCAAAGAAATCTCTGGGATCCAGGTTATGTTCTATTTTAACACCCATAGCATTTCCAAATGCCATTTTGGAAACTGCTGCTGCAATTCCATGACGGTCAAGAGCATATGCAGAAATAACTTTGCCTTCCAAAATGTCATTATGAAGCTTCTCATACTGATCCATAATAGCTTTATAGTCGGGAAGGTCATACTGATCTCTTGGAGCACGAAGCCAGACAATCTTATTTCCTGCTTTTTTAAATTCCGGAGTGATCACATCCTGAAGCTTTGCCACATCAACAGCGAAAGAAACCAGTGTTGGAGGTACATCAATTTCATTAAATGTACCTGACATACTGTCTTTTCCTCCGATAGAAGGAAGACCGAAACCAAGCTGTGCT
>JAQYGS010000191.1 GCA_028722515.1 Clostridia bacterium
TTCAGAGAAGGTACAGGAATTACATTGGTAAAAGATTTTGTATCTGCTCCCCAGATCAGAAGAGCAAGATTCTGAAGCAGATAGCTGACACCGATAGCCGTAATCAGAACTGCAAGAGGAGATGCAGCATTACGCAAAGGCCTGTATGCAACACCCTCGATCACAATACCCATTACTGTGCAGATGATTATGGACAGTACTATTGCCAGAAACGGATTTAAACCTAAACCGCTTACCACAACATACACCACGTAGGAACCGACCATAATAACATCTCCATGAGCAAAGTTCAGCATCTTGGCGATTCCATATACCATTGTATAACCAAGGGCAATGATGGCATATACACTTCCCAGGCTGATACCGCTGATCAAATACGATAAAAAACTACTCATAGAAGTTTTCCTTTCTTCATTCCCAAGTGTCACTGACACGTTTGCCTTTAGCGAAACATATACTGTTTTGTTTTACCAAAAGCAAACGTGCCGCTTTAGCAAACAGGGCTGTCTGTAATTAATTCAGACAGCCCCACCATGTATCAATATTACTTCTTATTATTCCATAGCTACATATGCGCCGTCTTTGATCTGTACAGCCTTAGGAGTTTTAGCAGGCTCACCATCTTCTGTCCAGGTAATCTCATCACCGGTAACACCCTGAAGTGTGATCTCTGTCATACCTTTCTGAAGAGCTGCACATATTTCTGCAACATCCATATCTGCTTTAACATCTTCTTTTTCAGCAGCTTCTTTCAGTGCATAAACAGCATCATAAGCATCTGCTGCAAACTGGTTTGGTGTATCTCCATATGCATCCTGATATGCTTTTACAAAGTTCTGTGTTTTCTCATCCTTTGCATCTGCTGCAAATGGTGTCAGGAGCATAAGACCTTCTGCAAGAGAAGTATCAAAGTTCTCTACACCAAGGATACCGTCCATACCGTCGCATCCGAAGAACTGTGTTTCAAATCCCATGCTGTTTGCCTGAGAAAGGATCAGAGATGCTTCTGTATAATAAATTGGAAGGAATACTAATTCAGCTCCGCCATCTTTTGCTTTCTGAAGCTGTACGGAGAAATCCTTGTTGTTATCTGCTGTGAAAGCTTCGGAAGATACGATCTCAATGCCCTGATTTGCAGCTTCTTCTGTAAATTTCTGAGTAATACCTGAAGAATATACATCAGAGCTGTCATAAATGATTGCTACCTTAGATGCAATTTTGTGCTCGCCAATATACTGTGCTGCTGCAACACCCTGGTTCGGGTCGGAGAAACATACACGGAATACGTTTGGATTGGCAACACATTCTGCAGCGGATCCTGAAGGTGTAAGCTGGAACATATTGTCATTGACTGTTTCATTTCCTACAGCAACACATGGAGTAGATGTAACAGTACCAACCAGAATGTTCATTCCCCAGTCTTTCAGTGCATTATATGCATTCAGAGATTTCTCTGCATCATTCTCATCATCTTCAAACTGATATTCAACCTGAGTGCCGTTAATTCCACCAGCCTCATTTACTTCATTAATGGCAAGTTCTGTACCATTCTTAACAGCCTGACCATAAATAGCCGCAGCACCTGTAACAGGTCCGATACCACCGATCTTAAATGTGGCATCTTCTGCAAATACAGATACAGGTGAAATTGCTGCCAGAGCCATTGCTGCAGCAGTGGTAACGCTGAGTACTTTCTTCAAACTTCTCATAATAAAATCCTCCTTATTCTGTGTGCCAGACATATCCGGCAGGAGCATTGGCATCCTGTTTCCGGTCAAAAAACCCAAAAAAGCCCACTGGGTTCCCAGCCGGCTTTGGCTTCCTCTGACACTATTTTGTTGTAGCAATTATAGCACCTTCCCTTTTTCTGTGCAAGGAGTATTTTAGAAAAAAAGAAAAAGAAGATAAAAAAAAGGCATACAAAGCCGAATCCTGTCGAATCCGGTCCTGTATGTCTCATTAAACTGTCTGAATCCTGAAGCCAGAAATCAGGCAATTGCCTTCTTAGCAATTTCAGCCAGTGCTGCAAATCCTTCTGCATCATTAACTGCAAGCTCAGCAAGCATCTTTCTGTTAATATCAACATTGGCAACCTTAAGTCCATGCATCATCTTGCTGTAAGATAATCCATTCATTCTTGCTGCAGCATTGATACGAGCGATCCAGAGCTGTCTGAACTGACGTTTCTTCTGCTTTCTTCCTGCATAAGAACTTGCAAGCGCTCTCATAACAGACTGTTTTGCAACTCTATACTGTTTGGAACGGGCTCCTCTGTAACCCTTTGCCAGTTTTAATGTACGGTTATGTTTCTTCTTTGCGTTTAATCCGCCTTTAATTCTTGCCATTTCTCAATTTCCTCCTGTTCGTCTTCTTCTATATCGCTTCTGAATTATAAATATGGTAATACTTTCTTCATGTTCTTAACATTGGTAGAATCAACAACAGTAGATTTTCTGAGATTTCTCTTTCTCTTCTGAGATTTCTTTGTTAAGATATGGCTCTTATAAGCTTTATTTCTCACTAATTTTCCTGTACCTGTCTTTTTGAAACGCTTTGCTGCTGCTCTACATGTTTTAATTTTTGGCATCGTTGTTTCCTCCTTAATCTGTGTCTCTAATATATTTAACGCTTTTCCGTTAAAAGCATGGTCATGCTTCTGCCTTCCACCTTGGGAGCCTTCTCCACTGTTGCCACGTCGGCAAGAAGCTCTGCAAAATCATCCAGCACATGTTTACTGCTTGCCATATGCGCCATCTCTCTTCCGCGGAAACGCAATGTAACTTTCACTCTGTCACCTTTGGAAAGGAATTTTCTTGCAGCGTTTACTTTTGTATTCAGGTCATTGGTATCAATGTTTGGAGAAAGACGCACTTCTTTGACATCGATGGTCTTCTGCTTTTTCTTGGCTTCTTTTTCTTTCCTTGCAAGCTCATAACGATATTTCCCATAATCAATGATCTTGCATACCGGCGGTTTCGCCTGTGGGGCAATCTTTACCAGGTCAAGCCCTGCCTCCTGGGCCTTGAACATTGCTTCTTTCGCGGACATAATTCCCAGCTGTTCGCCGTCCGGACCGATTAAGCGTACCTCTTTGTCTCTGATCTGTTCGTTAATCATTAAACTGCTAATTGTAGTGCACCTCCATACCTGTTAGATAGATTATAATAACTCCTGTTCGCCCTCATACTCGTTCTTAACGTAAAAAAAGTGCGGACAAAATCCACACTCCATAATTACACACCGGAAATTTCTGACATACTCCGGCCGCTGTGCAATATAAACCCAAGCCGCTCAATTGCTCTTAGGTGAGAGTGGAACTCTGCTTTGTTTTCTCACGTCCTTATAAAAAATAACATGTTTTTTTCAGGAAGTCAAGTATTTTCAATAAATATTTTATCAAAAAGCGGGAATCCTATTTCTGTAATATTAAAAAGGAGGAAACTGATACTATGACAATTCTTAGATGTTCAGCTGTAAAGTGTATTTACAACAAAGATGAGCTCTGTTCCAAGGGTGAGATCAATGTAACAGGTGAAAGTGCAAGAAATCCACAGGAAACAAGCTGTGGAAGCTTTCGTGAACGTACGGAAAGTTCCGTAACAAACAACTATGCGCAGGGCTGTGGATGTGAAAAAATCCAGATTGACTGCAAAGCTCACAACTGCACTTACAATGATAACTGCAAGTGCACTGCTTCTTCTATCCAGGTAGACGGTTCCCAGGCGGACACTTCAAAAGAGACGAAATGCAGCACCTTCCAATGCCACTAAGACTGAGAGTATACCCTCAGTCTGCAAGCTAAATACTGAGACGCAAAGAGACATACCGATTTACGGCATGTCTCTTTATTTTTACTGAACTTATCTGTTCTTAAGAAAATCCGGAATCTGAATATCTTTCTTCTGAACAGTACTTGATGGAGTCTTTACTGTTCCGAAAGGAGTAGTATTCATAGTAGGAAGTGTGAAACTAGGCATATTTATTCCAGCCCCTGCTGTGCCCTGTGTTCCGGTCGGGGTGGAAGAAGGTCTTCTTGAGCCAAAAGGTGAAGTTGAATTTCTTTTTCCAAAAGGGCTGCTCTGAAGATTCTCATCATTCAAACCTGTGGCAATTACAGTGATTCTTGCATAATCAGCGACTGTATCATCATACATCGCACCGAATATAATATTGGCATCTTCTCCCGTAAGTTCCTGAACATAGCTTGCAGCATCATTGGCATCCATAAGAGAGATATCACCTGAAATATTGATAATAACATGAGTTGCACCCTTAATGGTTGTTTCAAGAAGAGGAGAGGATACAGCCTGCTGAACAGCTTCCATAGCCTTATCATCACCTCTGGCCTCACCAATACCGATATGAGCAATGCCTTTATCAGTCATAACAGTCTGGACATCCGCAAAATCAAGATTGATCAGGGCAGGAAGATTAATAAGATCCGTAATTCCCTGAACTGCCTGCTGAAGAACCTCATCCGCTTTCTTCAGAGCCTCTGGCATGGTTGTCCGACGGTCAACTACCTCAAGTAATTTATCGTTGGGGATAACAATTAAGGTATCCACTGCTTTCTTCAGATTCTCGATTCCTGCAAGGGCATTATTCATTCGTGTCTTTGCTTCAAAACGGAAAGGCTTGGTTACAACACCCACTGTCAGGATACCCATTTCTTTAGCTGCTGCGGCAATCACAGGTGCAGCACCGGTTCCGGTTCCGCCGCCCATACCACAGGTAACGAATACCATATCTGCGCCTTCCATTATCTGTTTCACATCTTCAATGCTCTCCTCTGCAGCTTTCTGTCCAACCTCAGGCTGCGCTCCTGCTCCAAGTCCCTTGGTTATCTTCTCACCAATCTGAAGTACAGTTGGAGCTTTACACAGAGTCAAAGCCTGCTTATCAGTGTTCACACCTACAAACTCTACTCCGCCGATGGCTTCTTCCACCATTCTGTTTACTGCATTATTTCCGGCTCCGCCCACGCCGATCACAATGATCTTCGCAGATGATTCAGCCTCATTTGACATAATCTCTAACAATGTACTTCCTCCTTTATTTCTACCTGATATCCTTTTCAGTATATTTAT
>JAQYGS010000192.1 GCA_028722515.1 Clostridia bacterium
ATCTGTTTCTCCTGATTTCATAATATATGAAATTGCCTCTCTGATATCAGATACATATACAAGTTTAATACCATCTGCATTTTCCACTGAAGAGCGGCACACTTCAGGAAGCATCACTGTTTCAAAGCCCAGTTTGGCCGCTTCCCGGACGCGCCGCCCTGCCATAGCCACGGCACGGACTTCTCCACTTAGTCCAACCTCTCCAAAAACCATAAGACTGTCAGGTAAAACAATATCTTTGCAGCTGGAAACGACAGACAGACAGATTCCAAGGTCTATGGCTGTCTCTGTCATTTTCATACCTCCTGCAATATTTACATAAGCGTCTGAAGAAGCAAGATGTATTCCTGCCTTCTTTTCCAGAACAGCCATAAGAAGGTTTACTCTGTTAAAGTCAGTTCCTACTGCCGTACGTCTTGGAATCCCGAAATTGCTCTGGCACACAAGAGCCTGGATTTCCACAAGAATGGGGCGTGTACCCTCCATGGAGCAGGCTGCCACAGAACCGGATGCATTCTCGGGCCTTCCATTTAAAAGAAAATCGGAAGGATTTTTTACTTCTTCCAGTCCAGAATTTAGCATTTCAAAGACGCCAATTTCATTCGTGGATCCAAACCGGTTTTTCACTGCACGGAGAATACGGTATGAAGCATGCCTGTCTCCTTCAAAATACAGGACTGTATCCACCATATGTTCCAGAACTCTGGGACCTGCCACGCTTCCTTCCTTGGTCACATGTCCTACAATAAAAATAGATATGCCCATTCCCTTGGCAATCTGCATAAGAATATTTGTGGATTCTCTGACCTGTGAAACACTTCCCGGAGCTGAACCCACTTCTTCATTATACATAGTCTGGATGGAATCAATTATTGCAACATCTGGCTTTTCCCTTTGAATTACGTCCTGAATAGTTTCCAGATTCGTTTCACAGAGAAGCTTCACTTTTTCATTGAAATTACCGATACGGTCCGCCCTGAGTTTTATCTGTCTCAGAGACTCCTCCCCTGAAATATAAAGAACAGATACCTGTTTCTGTGCAAGCTTCCTGCATACCTGTAAAAGCAAAGTAGACTTTCCTATTCCAGGATCTCCTCCTACTAAAACAAGGGAGCCAGGGACGATACCGCCGCCCAGCACCCTGTCAAGTTCACCTATATCAGTTTTCATCCGCTCGTCCTGAGACAAGCTGATATTATTCAGGATCACCGGATCCTGCCTCTTGCCTGAGCTTACTCCTGTACTGGAAGCAGATTTCTTCGCAGGAACAGTTTCCTCCACGAAAGTGTTCCATGCCTTACAGCCTGGACATTGTCCCATCCATTTGGCTGACTCATATCCACATTCCTGACAGAAGTATACTGTTTTTTTATTTTTCAGCATTTTACGATCTTTACTTCTACTCTTGCTGCATTTCCAAGTTCCACACTAAATGAAAGCTTGCCACCCAGGTTGGTCTTCATTTTACCTGTGCTTGCTTCTTCAATAAACACTTCGTACTCTGTATCCGGTTCCATTTCCACAGTAATCTGTGCATCCTCGGGTCCCTCAACATGAAAATCCATCTCTGTTCCATTCTGAGTAAGATTAAATACTGCAGTTCCCGGAACTGATTCGTAAACGAACATTCCGTTTCTCTCGAGTTTGGTGATCTCCTTAAATGTCTTCACCTTATACATATCACCCTGGTGCTGATAATCAGATAATTTGGACTTCTGTGCGAGCTCATAATCACCAAAGCTGATTGCTCCATTCTCTTCTGTGCGGATTAATTCTTTTACTACTGCCATTTCCTTATGTCCTCCCTAAGACTCTTTTGTTTGCCATGATGTTCAGTCATTCAACGTGGTCACGGCATCCACCCTTTATTGTGTTATTATATAATAAATCCCATTTTTTGACCAGTGTCCCAAGGGATATTTTATACTATTTTCACATTTAGGAACCAGACTGTTCTTCCTCTTTTTTTACTTCAAAGAAGATCTGATTTTTATGAAGTTTTACCCGGACATGGTCTCCTCTTCTGATCCTTCCCTCCAGGATTTCATTCGCAAGGGCATCCTCTATCATAGTCTGAATGGCACGTCGTAAAGGCCTTGCTCCATATTTGCTGTCTGAACCTTTTTGGGCAATGTATTCTTTCACCGCAGGAGTAACCATTAGCTGAATATCCATCTGATCCTGACATCGTTTTTCCAGTGTTACAAGCAGCAGGGAAACGATTTTTCTGATCTGTTCCTTATTCAGCACATGGAACACAATGATCTCATCGATTCTGTTCAGAAATTCCGGTTTAAAGATACGGCGGACTTCTTCCATCACACCACTCTTCATTCTCTCATAATCTTTCTTCTCGTCATCATTGGAAAGAAAACCAAGATGTTTGGGTTCCATAATTGCCTGTGCGCCTGCATTGGAAGTCATAATGATAATGGTTTGTTTAAAATCAACCTTTCTTCCCTGTGCATCTGTGATATGGCCATCATCCAATAC
>JAQYGS010000193.1 GCA_028722515.1 Clostridia bacterium
AAGGCAGATGGTATTAAACTTGTATATGTTTCTGATATCAGAGAAGCAATTTCATATATTATGAAATCAGGAGAAACAGATGGAAGAAATAGAAGTTCATAATCTAACGAAAGATTATGGAAATCAAAAGGGAATATTCGATGTAGATTTTTCAGTAAAAAAAGGGGAAGTTTTTGGATTCCTTGGTCCTAATGGCGCAGGTAAAACTACTACCATCCGCCATCTGATGGGATTTATACGGCCTGACAAAGGCCATGCCCTGATTCAGGGAATGGACTGTTTTGAAAAAAGGGAAAAGATTCAGAAAAAACTTGGTTATCTTCCAGGTGAGATTGCACTGATTGACAACATGACAGGAACAGGATATCTGAATTTCATGGCTGAAATGAAAGGTTTGAGCGACAGGAGATACATGGACGAACTAATCGGTTATTTTGAACTGGATCCTAGAGGAAAAATACGTAAAATGTCCAAAGGCATGAAACAGAAGATAGGAATAGTCAGTGCATTTATGCATAAGCCGGATATTTTGATTCTGGATGAGCCTACAAGTGGGCTGGATCCTCTGATGCAAAATCGTTTCATTGATCTGATTATGAAAGAGAAAAACAGGGGAACTACCATACTTATGTCTTCTCATATTTTTGAAGAGGTGGAAAAAACATGTGACAGGACTGCAATTATCCGTTCAGGAAGAATTGCTGCCGTAGAGGACATGAATTATTTTTCAAAAAGAAAGAAAAAAATATATACAGTTACTTTTGAGGATGAAAGGAAAGCAGCTGTATTTGGAGAAACCGTGGGAAATATTCTGAAATCAGTGGATGGAAACAGGGTCTGCCTTAATATAAGCGGAAGACCGGGGGAAATTCTGCAAAAAATAGCACTTGCAGATCCAGTGGATGTGGAAATTAAGACACAGAGCCTGGAAGAACTGTTTATGCATTTTTATGATGAGGAGGACAGGTGATGGTCCGGGCATTATTTAAAAGAAATATGATATCTGGAATTAAAGTTCTGCTTATTCTTCTGGGGGTTATCTCAATGTATACAGTTGTAATCATATATATGTATAATCCTGAAATTTCCCAGATGTTAAGCGGATATCAGGAAGTGCTTCCTGAAATGATGGCTGCTGTTGGCATGACAGGAATTGCAGATAACATCCTTGAGTGGATCAGAATCTATCTGTACGGATTTATTATGATTTTATTTCCGCTTATTTTTGAGATCATTATTGTGAATAAACTGGTGGTCAGCTACATAGACAAAGGAAGCATGGCAGTGCTTCTTTCTACTCCCCATTCAAGAAAAAAAATAATTTTCACACAGGCGGTATCGTTGGCTATTCTTGTCAGCCTTCTTCTGATATGTGTAACAACAGTGGGAATTGCAAGCTGTCAGATTATGTTTCCGGGAGAGCTTGATGTGAAAAAATATATTTTGCTCAACGGAAGCGAGATACTTCTTCAACTGATGATGCTGGGGATTATTTTCCTTTTTGCCTGTATGTGTACGGATGCCAGATATTTCTATGCTTTTGGAGCAGGTATTCCACTTGTGTTTTTCTTGATTCAGATGCTTGCCAACATGGGAGGAAAGCTGGAGAAACTTAAATATTTTACTCTTTACAGTCTTTTCCCGTCAGGCAGAATCGTAGATGGTACACAAGGGTATCTGATATATAACCTGGTTATGGCTTTAATTTCTATTGCTTTTATGGGGACAGGCATATTCTATTTTACCAGAAGAGACCTATCGGTATAAAAATAGATTTGAAAAAATAAAAATAATTGTTGACAGATAACAGACGATATGATATATTAATCAGGTCGCTGAAAAAGAGCCGACAATTTCACAGAACATAAGCTTACAGGAAATTATAAAAAGTTTAAAAAACCGAAAAAAATTCTTGACAAAGCAAATGAGATGTGATAAATTATAAAAGCTGTCGTTAAGACAGAAAACCTTGATAACTGAACAGTGAAACACATACGATTCTCGAAAATTCTTTTACATTCAAGAACGGTTGAAGAAACCAAAAACAGTAAAGACGAGAGATAACTAAGCTAGAAGGTTGTCTTGAGTGCATCAAACATTTAATCAGAGAGTTTGATCCTGGCTCAGGATGAACGCTGGCGGCGTGCTTAACACATGCAAGTCGAACGGAGGATATTTCAGGGAAGCTTCGGCAGAACAGGGGTATCCTTAGTGGCGGACGGGTGAGTAACGCGTGGGTAACCTGCCTTATACAGGGGGATAACAGCCAGAAATGGCTGCTAAAACCGCATAAGCGCACAGAGGCGCATGCCTCAGTGTGAAAAACTCCGGTGGTATAAGATGGACCC
>JAQYGS010000194.1 GCA_028722515.1 Clostridia bacterium
CAGCCTCAGGATGTGGAAGGTGAGATTTCCCCGGAGCAGCCCGTAGATACAGTAGAAGAAGTCATACCTGAGGAAGATTGAGATATAACGGAATAATATGAGTCAAATAGTGATATTCTAATTTTTAAAATATACACGGAGGTTATTGAAATGCAGAAGATATTTGAAGATGCAGAGGAACTGAAAAATGAACTGACTGAAATACGAAGGACCATTCACCAGTGTCCGGAAGCCGGTCCCGCCCTTCCTCATACCAAGGAATTCGTTATGAAGAAACTTAAAGAATTTGGCTATGAACCGGAAGAGATCTGTGAGAGTGGCATTACCGCCACCATTGAAGGTGACAAACCGGGGAAAACTATTCTGCTTCGCGCAGATATGGATGCCCTGGCTATTAAAGAGGAAGCGCCGGTTCCTTTTGCTTCCACCAACAACTTTATGCATGCCTGTGGCCATGATATGCATACCACAATGCTTCTTGGAGCTGCCAGACTTCTGAAGAAATACCAGAAAGACATTGCAGGGAAGGTAAAGCTTGTTTTTCAGCCTGATGAAGAAGGCTTCACAGGAGCCAAGACCATGCTGAAGGCAGGTGTACTTGAGAATCCCAAAGTAGACGCAGGTATGGCTCTTCATGTAAATTCCGGTACTCCATCAGGAATGGTTCTGTGTGGACTTGGTACCTGTATGGCAGGCTGCACCTTGTTTCGCATTAAGGTAAAAGGCAAAGGCTGCCACGGTGCTATGCCGGAGACAGGTGTTGATCCTATTAATATTGCGGCCCACATTTATCTTTCTCTACAGGAGATTATTGCAAGAGAAGTAACACCTACCAAGCCTGCAGTTGTTACCATTGGTAAATTTACAGGCGGCAAGGCTCCTAATATTATTCCTGAGGAAGTGATTCTTGAAGGAACCATCCGGACTCTTGACCGGGATCTTTCCGCACAGATTTATAAGAGAATTGAGGAGATATCTGCCCAGACTGCCGCACTCTTCCGTGGAAGTGCAGAAGTGACTGAAATTTCTTCTGCCCCGCCTCTTCATAATGATGAGGAAATGACTGCGACCATTGCAGGATATCTGAAGGAAGCTTATGATCCGCAGAAAGTTGTTGTATTTAACCAGGGAGGTATGGGTTCTGAGGATTTCGCATCCTACACCTATGAGATTCCCTGCAGTTATCTTCTCCTTGGGGCAGGAACTGCTCAGGAGAATGAACTGTATGGCAAGCCCATGCATAACGACCATGTAGTATTTAACGAAGACATTCTTCCTCTGGGAAGCGGTATTCTGGTATACAGTGCCCTTAGATGGCTGAAAGAGCATGCTTAAATGATCATTATAAATTCAAATGGCAGAAATCCTTGTCGGATTTCTGCCATTTATTATTTCCTCAATCCGTAAACAATTTCCATTAGTTAAAGCTTCACAGAAATTCCCACAGGAAGCTTCTTTATATCTGGTCACCACCTTAATAAAGCCAGCTTATTTCATAACTTATTCTTTGAATTTTCTGCATATTTCTAACGTAAACTGTCTCGCTGCTTCCACTGCGCTGTTTGCTCTGTCAATATCCTTTTCATTAGGGATAAAACTTTCATCTCCAGGATATCTTGTAGTAAAATAAAAGCCATCAATTCTGTCAAGTTTATCCTCTGTTTCTTCGGGTATTGAAATCTCCATCTTATCCTGAATGTATCTCATTAGTCTGTGCAGACTGTGGGTTTTCAATATGCTCTCCTTTTCCTGGGATTCTCCAAGGTTTTCCGGATATGCAAATTCTGAAACAATATGTTTTAAATATCTTTCGCAGATATTCTGTCCAAGGGCAGCCAATGCTCCACCTTTGTTCCCACTGTCATATGCCTGACGGAAAAAAAGATAATCATTTTCTGCAAAATCTGCATAGGAATTTAATTTTCCTCCCATATATTGATACCTTCTTTCTTCACATTCTGATAATACAGCATGGGACTGTTTTTCCACGTATCTCCGATGACAATCTTCAGGTCAACCTCCGGCATATCAAGATCAGGCGGTGTTACAGAACCTTTCAGTATGATTGTTTTCTCTCTGTATCTCTTCTCATCAAATGAGTTGTCAAGTTCAAGCAGTAGATCTACATCACTGTTGTATTCCTGTTCTCCTCTGGCACAGCTGCCGTACAGATACAGCTTTCTCACATAAGGAGCAATTTCGGACCGTTTAATTTTATCCAGAGCAAAGTCAATGGATTTCTGGCTTCTCTCCCTGATCTGAGAGGAACTGCCACCCTTTTTTCTGCGTCCAACTATCATTATGACACCTTCCATCTGTTTTTTGAAGTTACTCCGCCAGGCTTCCGAAATAGTAGAATCCTTTACATGTATCCAGTTTTACCTTCACGTATTTTCCAATCAGGTCCTTACAACCAGGAAAATGCACAAGCAGGTTATACTGAGTCCTTCCTGTATAAATTCCCTTCTCTTTGCTCTCTTCCTCTACAAGGATCTCCTGAACTGTTCCAAGGAAACGGGAAGAAGCTTCCCTTCCTTTCTCCTGTACCAGGGCAAGAAGCCGGTCAAAGCGGTCTTTCACCACATCCCCGGGAATCTGATTTTCCATTCTGGCAGCAGGAGTACCGGTTCTCTTTGAATAGATGAACGTAAAGGCTGTATCAAATCCCACCTGATTTACCACATCAAGAGTATCCTGAAAATCTTCCTCTGTCTCTCCCGGAAAACCTACAATGATATCCGTTGTAAGAGATATGTCCGGAATCGCCTGACGTATCTTGGAAACAAGTTCCAGGTATTTCTCCTTGTCATACCGGCGGTTCATAATCTTTAAGATACGGCTGCTTCCTGACTGCATGGGAAGATGAAGATGATGGCAGATCTTGTTGCTTTTTGCCATAACCTCAATAAGTTCGTCGGACAGATCCTTGGGATGTGAGGTCATAAAGCGTATCCTCCTAAGGCCCTCAATCTGCTCAATCTGCTGTAACAGACTGGCAAAAGTAACAGGATGCTCAAGTGTTTTTCCATAGGAGTTCACATTCTGTCCCAGAAGCATAACCTCTGTCACACCGTCAGCCACCAGATCCTTTATCTCTCTTAAGATGTCCTCCGGTTCCCGGCTCTTTTCCCTTCCTCTTACATAAGGTACAATACAGTAGCTGCAGAAATTATTGCAGCCATACATAATGTTTACACCTGTCTTAAAGGAGTATTTCCTGTCTGCAGGCATGCCTTCCACAATTTCATCAGATTCTTTCCAGATATCAATGATCTGGCCATTTGTATTAAGGCTTCGGAAAAAGAGCTCCGGGAATTTATGAAAATTGTGGGTTCCAAAGACAAGATCCACGAAGCCATAGTCTTTCTGAATCTTGTCAATAACTTCCGGTTCCTGCATCATACAGCCAAATAGAACGATCTTCATTTCCGGTTTGTGTTTCTTAATGCTCTTCAGATGGCCAAGATGGCCGTATATTTTCTGATTGGCATTTTCTCTGACCGTACATGTGTTATAAATGACAACATCTGCAGCTTCTTCTTTATCAACTACCTGATAACCGATCTGTTTCATAATTCCCGCCACAGTCTCCGTCTGAAGGGAATTCATCTGACAGCCTGCATTCTGAATAAAAAAGGATGGAGCCTGTGTATATTTTTCCCGGATCAGTTCTGAACATTTAGTGATATATTCTGCCTGGATCTTACTTTCCTGTGTATTACTCAATTCTTAATTTCCTCGTCTTTCTGTTCACGCATTTCGTGAAATTTACTGTACTCACTATCATACAGAATTTCTTTTCATATGTCAAAGAAAAAAGAGACACTGTAAAAAATTACAGTGTCTCCATACAGCTCTTATGTTCTCAGATTATCCTCTGATAAATTCTGCGACTTTCTTGTCCCAGCCCTGAATATGGTTTACAAGCCATTCAGTGATATTGCGGTTTACAGCCTCTACGAATGCATCGCTTGGGCCTTCTTCCTCTTCCAGCATTTCCTTAAGGTCATTTACTGCTTTCACGAAATCAGCATGCTGTTTCTTATGAGCAGTAAGCTGTGGATAGCCGGCTTCTTCCTGAAGCTTCTCTTCTGCTGAGAAATGGAAGTCTGTGTAATCCATAAGGAAATCAAGTGTCTGGATAGCTACATTCTTCTCTTTGGTCGTAGAGATGCTGTCTGCCAGCTTATTTACTCTGTTAATAAGCTCCTGATGCTGAGAATCAATGAGCTCGTTTCCTGTATGCAGGGATTCGTCAAATGTAATACCCATGATTATTCTTCCTCCGAAAATTCATCCTTGCTTGCTCCGCAAATAGGGCATACCCAGTCTTCCGGCAGATCTTCAAATGCTGTTCCGGGAGCGATTCCATTATCCGGATCTCCTACTTCAGGATCATATTCATATCCACATGGTTCACAAACGTATTTTTTCATAATTTCATACCGCCTTTCTTTTCACTTTTAGTACATTATAGTCAATTTTTGTAAAAAACTCAAGTATTTATTTTATAATGGTTCAAAGTCAGCTGCTCCATGTTTGCACCACGGACAGATAAAGTCTGCAGGAAGTTCTTCTCCTTCATATACATATCCGCAGATCTTGCATACGAATCCTTTTTTCTTCTCATCAGCAGGCTGTGGCTTGGGTTTGATATGGTCAAAGTAGTATGCATATGTTACAGATGGAATATCGGATAATACCTCTGCCTGCTCAATATCAGCAATAAACAAAGTATGAGTACCATAATCCTTAGTCTCAATTACTCTGGCAGAAAGGAAAGCGTTGGAGTATTTATTAAGATAATAAAGTCCGTTATCACTTCTTGATTTATCCTCAAATTCAGCGAATTTATCTGTATCTCTTCCGCTCTGGAATCCAAAGTGCTGGAAAATCTTAAATGGCACATCCTGAGAAAGAACAGATACATTAAATACACCTGTTTTCATTATCATATCATGGGTAAGGTTCTGCTTGTTAACTGCAATGGTAATGCGCTTGGGCTCATCAGTCAGCTGTGTTACAGTATTGATAATGCAGCCGTTATCCTTGTCATTGTCTTTTGCAGTAAGTACAAATAAGCCATAGCTGAGTTTAAAGAATGCATTATTATCGATCTTCTGTTCAAAAACAGCTGTACTTTCTGACTGTACAGGTTCTGCCTTTTTGGGGAATGTATCAATAATTGCATCAGCCAGTTCGGTAAGCTCAGCATACTGATCTGCATGAAGAGAGGATTTAACTGTCAGTGTCTTCTCGATCACATTCATTCCCTTCAGTCCGCCGATGATGCCTTTCATAAGGCTGCCGCTTGCAGGAGCCCAGGAACCATTTTCAATAAAGGCGACTGTACGGTTCTGGATATTGTGTGCAGCCAGATCACGGAGAAGCTCGTCCATGGTAATGAAAATACCTGCATTATAAGTAGTGGATGCAAATACCAGATGGCTGTACTCAAATGCTGCTGCAACAACTTCTGAGGAAGCAGTTACAGAAACATCGAACATGGTTGTCTTAATTCCTGCATCTCTTAATTTGCATGCCAGGATATTAGCCACATTCTCTGTATTGCCATAAACAGACGCGTAAGCAATCATTACGCCTTCCACTTCCGGCTCATAACGGCTCCATTTCTGGTATTTAGCAAGATAATCACCTATATTGCTTCTCCATACAAAGCCATGAAGGGGGCAGATGGTCTCGATCTCAACAGTAGAAGCTTTCTTAAGAAGAGCCTGTACCTGTGTACCATACTTACCAACAATATTTGTATAATATCTTCTGGCTTCATCAATATAATCTCTGAAGAAATCAACTTCATCAGCAAACAGTGCTCCGTTTAATGCTCCAAATGTACCAAATGCATCTGCAGAGAAAAGTGTCTTAGTTGTAAGTTCATAGGTCACCATAACCTCCGGCCAGTGAACCATAGGTGCCATAAGGAAAGTAAACTGATGCTTTCCTGTAGAAAGCACGTCTCCTTCTTTCACGATCTTAAATTCAGCCTGAAGCTCATTTCCGAAGAACTGATGGATCATGGTCTCAGTTTTCTTATTGCAGACAACTACTGCACCCGGATAACGGGTAAGTAATGCTTCCAGAGAAGCTGAGTGGTCCGGCTCCATATGCTGGACAACAATGTAGTCAAGATTTCTTCCGTTCAGTGCATAGCGGACATTCTCCAGGAAAGTCCCTGTCACCGCCTTATCGACTGTGTCAAATAAGATGGTCTTCTCATCAAGGTATAAATAGGAGTTATAAGATACACCGTCAGGTACGGAATATACGCCTTCAAACATGGCAAGACGTCTGTCATCCGCGCCAACCCAGATCAGGTCATCGGTAACTTTTCTTGTACAATACATGTGTGTTTTCCTCCTCTTTTCATCTCTTAAAAAATCTGTAAACAGACTCCTATACTTTAGTATAATACTCCAGATTCCTATGAATGTAAATAGAAAAATGGATCAGGAAAGGGAATATATGTATTCAAGGGGCAGCAGACTGATCTTACCGTACTCTTTTTTCATTTTCTCCACATCGTTTTCTTCGTCTGAAGCCGGAATTTCCACAGCAAGAGAAGGTTGTCTAATAACTTCTGCATAGAACTGTTCCGGAGAACCGATATCCTGTCCTGTTTTGTCTCCCCGATAGTGCATATTTATCTTTCCTTTTTCCACATGGTAGCCTGAACATTTCTGAAGATGTCTTGCCATCCTGTAGTTTTTCTGATTATATCCGTGTCCTTTGTCCTGTCTGCAGTATATGATTTTTCCCTGAGAAAAGCTGAATGTGATCAGCCCTGCACTTTTATACTGCTGAAAAATACTGATCAGAGCCTTTGTCTCATTTTCACTGGCAGGCTCCTGGTAAATTTTTTTCCTCTGATAGTAGTTTGTGGGAAAGTTTTTCTTCAAAACAACACCACGGGCATTGCAGTTAAATTCTTCCAGTGGACGGTTCTGCATCTTAAGCATCTGCCTGAAAATCGGATTTCTTATGGCACCATATCCATGGACAGTAACCTCATAACCATCAGGATTTAAGATAGGAATGAAGCAGATTCTTACACTGTCAAGCAGCTTTCTTACATCATAATCTTCATTTACCAGCCACCCGCTTTCATAGGATCTGCAGTAGTCCAATGCCATTTCTGCCAGATGTGCCGGCATTTTACCATCTCCTGCTTCAATACCGCTGATACAGAAAATACAGTTTTCTCCTTTTCCTACTTCTATCATTGGGATCAGCCTGTCATCATGACTTTTCCCGATAATGCGAAATTGAACAAAATCTCCATATCTCTGCCCGGTTTCCCATAAAGAAAAATATATTTTTTCATATGTACAGTCTTCAGCCATCAGCATTTTAATTCCTCCCTTAACACTAATTATATGAAAAGAGACAGGCCCAAAGACCTGTCTCTTTAAAATTTCACATATAACTTTTATTTATGGCAATGTCTGTGTCAGAAGACATGGGGATTAGAAAAATCAAAATTCTTTCTTACGTCTTCTTACAAGAACATATCCGCCTGCCAGAAGTGATGCTGCTGCGAGAGCCATCATAGTTCCGATTGGTGATTCATCTGCTGTGGATACTGCTGATTTGGTTTCTGCATTTGTACCATCTGCATATACGGTAGGAGTGATGTACATATCATCATAATCAGTGCCTGTTCCTGTTCCATCACCCTCTTCTGGTGAAGGTGTTAAAGATGTCTTAGCCAGAGGTGCAGCAATGAACTCATAGGGAACGGATGCAACGGATCCGCTTTCCTGCTGCCACTGTGACCCGTTATATACTTCCTTCTGGAAGAAAATATACATAGTATATGTTTTATTTACATCTGTATAAATTCCAGACTGAGCACCAATCTTCCATACTGTATGGCGGTCATTGGTTCCGGGATTGGATGACATACTCCAGTAAAGAGGTACCCATCTTACATCCCCTTCTCCAGGAGCAGTGTTATCCGTACCTGCACCTACCACTCTGAATTCATAGAAGGTATTAGGATAGAAAGTAAGGGGATTCTCAAATCCCTGAACTTTACTCTCCGTCACTGCGGGGACCTTGGCCTCATGAGGAATTGGTGTCGGTGTCTCTGTCACAGGTGCTGCCGGACGCTCTGCACTGATAGGCTGGAATAACATTGAATTATAATTGCTCTCATCCCGGTCACTGACTACACATACATAAATGTCTGCGTCATTTTCAGGAAGATCTGTAACGTTTACAGTAATATCTTTATTTGCCTCAACAGGAGAACCTTTCACAGTAGGATCAATAACAGCCTGTTCGCCTTTGTTTACCCACTGAACATAATAAGTACCCTTTACATTGGAACGGAACACAATCTGTACACTGTCATATCCTGTCCATTTTATACTCTTACCTGTTATTTTTACTTGTTTTTCTGCAGGAGTAGGCGTCACCGAAGGCTCCACCGTACTGACAAGGGAACCATTATCGCTGATCTTAAAGTCTTCGTCACCATTATATTCAATCTGTGAAAGTACATCTTTCATCTTAACATCAGCAGACTCCGCGCTCACAACAATTCTGCCTGATGTAGGATTAAGCACCTGCACTTTAAGCTTGGAATCAGTAAATCCTGTACCTGCAGTGATGCTGCCATTCTCGCTCAGAACCACATTTACAGGAGCTGCACCATCAGCTCCGCTTACCTGTGCGTTCAGACTCATAGAACCGCCATTATAAATATCTCCGCCTGACGTTGATGAATTATTGGAAAAGAAGCTTCCACCTCCAAGGAAAGAAAGTTCTGCACCTTCAGCATTATAAATCACACCGCCGCCTTCCGCAGAGGAAGAAATATTGGCTGAAAAACCAGCTCCGTTAAGGAATACTTTTCCGTCTTTCTCATTATTGATCGCACTTCCGTTTCCAGTTGTGGAATTATTTATAACAGACGCATTATCCATTGCAAAACTACCATTAACTTTAACAACGGAACCAGTTACTCCGTCTCCTGCTCCATCCACTGTTAACGCACCCTTTACAATGGACTCATCCTCCAGCTGTGTGCCGGCACCGCTGAATTCAAGAAATCCACCACTCTTTACAGAGAACATATCTTCTGTAAACCCTGCAGCTCTCTTGAAGGTTACCCCTGTCTCATCTACAGGAATAATAATCACATACTTATCTGCAGGAACTGTAATTGTGGAACTAATATCAATCTGGCCTTTCACTTTAATATATTCATGAGTTTTCATGTTATCAGATGATCTGGCAGCATTGACAGCCTCTGCAAGAGAAGCATATACTGTGTCTCCGATCATAATCTGTGCACCTTCCTGTGCAGGAGCAGGAGTAACATCTTCCTCAATCTCAGGTGTCTCCTTAGAAGCGGCTGATTCCTCTGGTGATGTCTGTTCCGGGTCTGCCTGCTCGGGGGCTGCTGTCTCCTCTTCAGCCGGGGCTTCCTCTTCAAAATCAGCGGAAATCTCCTCAGGTGTTCCTGTAGTCTCCTCCGTTGCCTGTGTAGTCTCTGCCGGAGTCTCCTCAACAACTGCTGTTTCCTCAGATACAGGTGTCTCGTCTGCAAAAGCAGCAGCCGGTGCCATGCCCACGGATAACGCACCAGCCATCAATATAGCCAAAAACTGTTTTCTTTTCATTATATATCCTCCCGTGAATTATTCTTCTAAACTATTCAGGTTTAATTATCCTGATATCTCTTGTACAGTATAGCACAATATGCAGAAAAAAGTCAAATTTAACTGCGAATCTGTCCGTTTCCATAGATAATATATTTCGTAGTGGTCAGTGCATTCAGTCCCATTGGTCCTCTTGCATGAAGTTTCTGAGTGCTTATCCCAATTTCTGCCCCAAATCCAAACTCAAATCCATCTGTAAATCTGGTAGATGCATTTACGTAAACCGCAGCTGCATCAACCTCATCCAGGAATTTCTGGGCATGCTCATAATTATTGGTAATAATTGCTTCAGAATGTCCGGTATTATATCTGTTAATATGTTCAATGGCTTCTTCGATAGAAGACACCACTTTAATTGATAGAATATAATCCAGATATTCTTTGCCCCAGTCTTCCTCTGTAGCAGGAACAGCTCCCGGCATAAGCTCACGGGCAGCCTGATCTGCACGCATTTCCACTTTCTTCTCTCTCAGCCGTTCTGCCAGTACAGGAAGGAATTCGTCCTTAACATTTCTATGTACAAGAAGAGATTCACAGGCATTGCATACTCCCACCCTCTGGGTCTTGGCATTGATTATAATATCTGCAGCCATCTTAAGATCTGCTGTCTCATCCACATAAATATGACAGTTTCCCGTACCAGTCTCAATAACCGGAACCGTACTCTGCTCCACCACTGTTCGTATCAGGCCTCTGCCTCCTCTTGGAATCAGCACATCCATATACTGGTCCATCTTCATAAACTGTGCCGCTGTCTCCCTTGATGTATCTTCTATCAGCTGGACTGCATCCTCTGTAACATCATGTTCTTTCAGTACTTCCCGTAAACACTTCACAATTGCACTGTTGGAGTGTATGGCATCGCTTCCGCCTTTAAGGATCACTGCATTGCCAGTTTTAAAACAGAGAGCAAAAGCATCAGAAGTTACATTTGGTCTTGCTTCGTATATAATTCCGATCACGCCCAGAGGAACTCTCTTCTGTCCGATAAGAAGACCATTGGGCCGTTTCTTCATTCCAATCACTTCACCAACAGAATCGTCAAGCTGGGCCACCTGGCGAAGCCCCTCTGCCATTCCTTCAATTCTGTCTTTCGTAAGAAGAAGCCTGTCCACAAGACTCTCCGGCATTTGATTATTCCTGCCATTAATAACATCCTTCTCATTGGCTTCCAGAAGATAATCAGCCCTGGCAACAAGTCTGTCTGCAGCCGCAAGAAGTACTTCATTCTTCTTGCCGGTGGAAAGATTCCTCACAAGGACTTCAGCCTTCCTGGCATTCTTTCCCATCTGATCAAGTATTTCATTCATATGATCACTCCTTTCAGGTCCGTATAACAGATCTCATTCTCTGTAACAAGTATCTGAGGACAGATATCTGTAGGTTCAGTGGGAACTCCAGGAAAAACCTGAAAGGAAAACCCAACTGCTATTCTCTTAAGATCGGGATGCTTCTCAAGATAACGGTCATAAAAACCGCCTCCATACCCTACTCTGTGATTCCTCCTGTCAAAGGCCACTCCGGGCATGATCATAAGTGCATCCGTCCATTGTATTATTTCCCCTGATGCAGGCTCCGGAATATTATAATACCCTGGTTCAAGCTGGGAAAAATCTGTCAGTTTATAAAAGACCATATCTTTACCCACCACCTTGGGAACAGCAACTTCCTTGCCTGCTTTCCATGCCTCTTCTATAAGATACCCCGTCTTTACTTCGTGGTTGTAATCTGCATATGCCAGAATTCTCTCTGCCTGTTTAAACACATTAAGAGAGATAACTTTTTCAGTAATCTCCCTGCTCATTTTATCAATTTCTTCTTCAGAGCATTCCGCCCTCAATGAGAATACTTTTTTTCTAATTTCTCTTTTTGTGTCCATATTTTTCACCAAGATTGACTACTGTGCCATCCTCTTCCTGTATATCAATATTGTCAAGCTGTGTACGCAGATTCATACGGATTGAAGCTATGTACTCCCTGCGCAGCAGCTCCCGTTCTTTTTTTTCCTCTTCTGTAAGGCCTACGCTCTTTGCCTTATGGGCAAGAGCATTGATCCGGTCTATCTTCTCTGCTTCCATTACATCCTCCGTTACGATTCATTATGTATCAACTATAGTAACTTATCAATAATATCGATAAGATAAAATTCTTCCCTGGGCTGGCTTATAAAAAGAGTGCCGTATTTACGTCCTTCTATGATCTTATGGATCACGTGGAAATCTTTTCCGTTGGCAATGATCATGTCCACTCCCGCCGCAGAAGCAATACTGGCAGCTGTAAGCTTGGTTGCCATACCGCCTGTTCCTACTTTACTCCTGGAAGTGGATTTCCCCATGTTCATAAGTTTGTCATCCAGATTCTCTACTGTATCGATAAACTGAGCATCAGGATTAGTGTTGGGATCATCTGTGAACAGACCATCTATATCAGAAAGAAGTATAAGAAGATCCGCCTGTACAAGTGCTGCCACCACTGCAGAAAGAGTATCATTGTCTCCGAATTTCTCCAGTGTCTGTATTTCATATGTAGAAATAGAGTCATTCTCATTCACAATAGGAATAACCCCAAGATTCAGAAGCTCCTGAAAGGTGTTTCGGGCATTCATTCTGTTAATATTATTTACCATTGTATTCTTTGTCATAAGGATCTGGGCAGACGGCTGATTATATTCAGAAAACAGTTTCTGATAAATCATCATAAGCCTGGCCTGTCCCACTGCGGCACAGGCCTGTTTTACCTTCAGTTCTTTTGGTTTCTCCTTCATTCCAAGTGCTGCAACGCCCGTTGCAATGGCACCTGAGGAGACAAGTATCACATCTTTTCCCTGGTTTCTAAGATCACACAGTTCCCTTGTGAGAACCTCCAGTTTGGGAAGATTCAGTCTTCCTGTTTCTTCATGGGTAAGGGAGGAGGAGCCTATTTTGATCACGATCCTTTTTTTATCTTTCAGTCTTTCCCTGTAATTCATTCTCTGCTGCCTCGCGTCTTTTGAAATATTTATGTTTTACTGGAATGTAACGCCATCCACGCTGTCATTTAGGACGATCTCAACCCATATCTTCCCTGGGTTTAATCGGATCTCCTGTCCTGCGGTATCATAATAATGTGTGATCCCGGATGCATCATCTTTGCTCCAGGTAATGTCCATTGCCTTTCCTCTTGTGATATATTTACCCTGTCCGCCGGAGGAAGTATCTATATTCAGATATCCATTGGCATCATAAGGCTGATAATTACTGTACTGAAGAATAATATTGTCACAGGTGAGCTGTTCTCCTGTGGTCTCATCAATATGCGCCTCTCCATACTGGAATCTGCTGTACTTCTTCGTATCTGCATTATACTCAAACCATGGATGATTGTCACTGAAATTATCCAGATGAACAATATTGGCAGTACAGTCGGAATCCGGAATCACTTCTGTGTCAGAGAACTGATAATGTCCTGTATAGCCGTCCTTATATGTCTGGCGGTATCCTTTGGCATCGATTCCTCTCTGAAGATATTCTGCACTGGTATAAGCATTATGGGGTGCCTGTCTGTCACTGGTTCTGTAGAAAGCGGTTCCCCCAAGAATCAGTCCGTTCAGATTATCAATGACCCCATTGTCCAGATATTGCAGAGCATAGGCAGCCTGTCCATAATGGGCATAAATGGCATCAAATTCATTTGCATAGAAAATATAATAATCACGGCAGCTTCTTACTGAGCCGATCTTTTCCAGGGAATCATAATCCTCGAAAATTCCCATAAGTCTGGTAATATTTCCTTCTACCGGTGCCTCGTAGATCACACCAGCATGAGTGGTTCCGCTCTGAGGTGCACCTTCAATGTTATTTCCAAGCATTACTGCCACCGGCCTTCTCCTGCCAACAGATTCTGGCACATCTTCACCTGTAAGATAACTCTTCACCATCTGTTCCTGTGAATCAGCAGGCTCCATATCTACTGCCTCTCCTGCTCCATATACAAGACTTCCGGTCATACAGAATGTAAGTATTCCTGCTGCAAGTCCGAGCAGCTTTTTCCTGTTAAAAAAAATATTTTTTCTCATACATATCCTCCTTTGCTGATATCTTTTTTATCATACACCTGACAGTAATCAACGTGTAATTCCCAGTTCATCCAATGCACTGGCCTGTCTTGCTTCCATATCCTGTGCTTCTTCTGAAGTCATATGGTCATATCCCAGAAGATGAAGCATACTGTGGGCAATCAGGAAGCAATATTCTCTTGTCACACTGTGTCCGTACTCTTCTGCCTGGGCAAATACCCTGTCTACAGAAATCATAATGTCTCCCAGAAGGAGTTCATCCGTGTCAAGATCAAAATATGATTCATCTTCTTCCACAACGGTATAATCTGCAGGTGTTTCAAAAGGTATCATAGGAAAAGAGAGAACATCTGTCGGTGCATCAATCTGACGAAATTCATTATTGACACGTCTGATCTCTTCATTATCCGTAAGAACAAGATTCACCTGTGCATCGTAGGGACATTTCTCCATTTCCAGAACCTTCCGTACTACCTGGCCTGCAAGGGCTTCATAATCTATTCCCAGCTGTCTGTCTGTCTCATAATCTATCTGTATGGTCATCTCTTATACGCAGCCTTTCTGTTTCCTGCATTTTTATAAGTTTTGGCAGGCTTTTGTTTTTTCTCATATTCATCATATGCCTGAACGATCTGCTGTACCAGCGGATGACGTACCACATCCCGGCTGGTAAGCTGGCAGAATCCGATATCTTCGATCTTCTTTAATACCTTCATTGCCACATCAAGGCCTGACGGTGCATCCCCCGGAAGATCCTTCTGGGAAGTATCTCCTGTAATGATCACCTTTGAACCAAACCCAATACGGGTCAGAAACATTTTCATCTGGGCAGGTGTGGTGTTCTGTGCTTCATCCAGTATGATAAAGGCATTGTCCAGAGTACGTCCCCTCATGTAGGCAAGGGGTGCCACCTCGATAAGACCCTTCTCCATATTTCTTGCAAAGGTATCCGCCCCCATGATCTGGTAAAGCGCATCGTAAAGAGGCCGAAGGTATGGATCCACCTTGCTCTGGAGATCTCCGGGAAGAAAGCCAAGCTTCTCCCCAGCCTCAATGGCGGGACGGGTAAGTATGATCCTGCTGACTTCTTCATTGCGAAAGGCCGTCACTGCCATAGCCATTGCCAGATACGTCTTGCCTGTTCCCGCAGGTCCTACCCCGAATACGATCATCTTCTTACGGATCTGCTCCACGTATTCTTTCTGGCCAAGAGTCTTGGGCTTAATAGGTCTGCCCTGGATCGTATTGCAGATCAGATCCTTATCTATTTCCGTAAGTACCTCGTTTCTCTGCTCCATGGCAAGAGAAAGAGCATAATTCACATTCTGTGCCGTGATGGTATTGCCTCTTGCTGCAAGCACTGCAAGTTCATCGATCAGCTTCTTTGCCGAAGCCGCAGCAGATTCATTTCCGATTATCTTCAGCATGCCGTCTCTTGAGATCACAGTTACATTGAGAGTTTTCTCAATCAGTTTCAGATATTCGTCAAACTGGCCGAAAATATTGGATTCCTGATCAGCCGGCACTTCTGTGTGTAATTCAATAATACTGCTAGCCATCCTGTGCTGTCCTTTCATTTGGTTGTTCCTGCCGCCTTACCTTTGATTCCTTCCCGGTCTTCTCAATTACCTGAAGGGTTCCTGTACTGATGCAGGCGGAATCAGTTGTCTTTATTGTAACATTATTTTCGGATATTTGAACCCCTTTTTGCAATAATTTTTTTTCGTACTGTCTCAGGTGGAAACGGGCAATTTCTTTTGCCTGCTGTGGGGAATATTCTGCCTTTACCTTTTTCATTTCCTGCAGTTTTACAGATCCGGCAGATATGGGAAGTACGAAATTTTCCGTAAGTCTTAAAGGATATTCCGAAATCACTTTTTTCCAGTCTTTTCCTGTTTTTCTGTAAAAGCCCAGATAAAAAGATCGGATTTTTATAAAAAATCCCTGTTTTTCCCGGCCTGTTTCTTTGAGAGTTTCATACTGGAGGGGAAATTCTCTGTAGTAAGAAAGGCTGTGAGAGATATAAATGTCACCGTCAGCATGAACATACTCATACCTCTGAATTTCCTGGCTGTCATTCATAATATGCAATTCTCCGGAAATAAGCACTTCCCCCTTCTCGCAGGTGTCTCCTGCTTTCTTTACAGGAACACCTGACCTGGAGATCATTTTTACTATGACCCCGTCTTTATCCGCAAGAATATTACAGGGTTCCTCTTTTATTGTTTCCTGTTGTTTCATAATTCCTTCCTGAATATCCAGAATAAGTCTTGTTCCGCGAATTCTGGCCGACACCCAGATGATATCCGGATATTTTTTTCGTAAAAGAGTGGCAATCTGAGAACAGCTGATCTTATTTTTGGCCATTCCGTGAGTGATTCCCTGTTCTTCCAGGAAATTGAGGATTTCAGGCGTACTGTTCTTCACATTGCCGTTAATATGAATGTTCCATATTCTTAAGGACAGAAGAAATAAGATTAGGAAAAATAGAATTACCCCCGTAGCAAATGCGGTTCTTTTTTTATTTTTCAAAAAAAAGAAGGGCATACCACGTTTTTTTTCCACGTGAATATGTACCCCTGTCTTGCTTCGTATAGGCCTGAGCCTGAAAAAATCTGCAGCTGACATGACTGCCGTAATCTGCTTCTCACCCGTATATCTGATTTTT
Organism: Clostridia bacterium; assembly: GCA_028722515.1. Lineage (GTDB taxonomy): Bacteria > Bacillota > Clostridia > Lachnospirales > Lachnospiraceae > Blautia_A. The sequence goes on from JAQYGS010000194.1 coordinate 16,409, forward strand.
TCCATAACGATTCCCCTGCCTGTGCACAGGTTCATAAAGCGTTCCAGCTGTTCACCTTTTACCTGAACAGTTACATAGCCCAGGATCAGTCTTGGGATTTTTTCCATTTCATTCCTCCTGTCCCTGAGGAAAAATACCGGAAATACATCCTTTTATTTTCATTTCTCCAGGTGTATACCAGAGGATTTCCAGCCCTTTTCCGCAGATGGTTACCTTTCCCCGAAGAGTCCGAATCACGATTTCTTCCGGTGTATACCGGCAAATGCACCGATAGTTCTCCACCAGCACCTCTCTTGGTCCTGTAAGCGTAACAATGGAGTCATGGTATGCCAGCTCAGAGGGCATCTCCAGTGCGGATACTACCTGCTCCTTCAGTCGTGCTCTTTTTTTCATAAAAAAACTCCCCGGCTTTTGTCACTAATTTATGCCGGGGAGAAGTGTTGTATTCCATTTCAGCGAAACAATATCATAGAGAACCACAGGATGGTGTTGCCTCCAAGATTATATTCCATTTGCTGTTCTTCCGCGATTTTATTTACGATAACTCCATGGCTTTCAAGGCATGGATGCATATACTCCGGATGACGGCAGGGAAGCCCCTGTGTATAGGCACATTTCTCACAGATATCACATGATTCTGTAGACAGGATAAAAATCTCATACCCCTGTTCTTCTATATATTTTCCCACCTTATTGGTCAGATTCTCATGTTCCCTTCTTGTAGAAAGCATTTCATCCATATTCATAATGTCTGAAACTTCCGCCACACTGGAAAATAAAATTGCCTGTGGATAGCTTCTGATCTTCTCTTCACACTTCTCAATGGTTCCCACTGCAGGAGGGCAGGCCCAGGTGGAACCGTACCGCTCACATTCTTCCTTACAAATAGTCCTTACTCTCTTTTCCACTGAAATTTCCCTGGTGTCAAGGAGACGATATTCATATATGGGATACTGTGAAATAAATTCTTCAAATTTCTCTGTGTTCATCTTTCATCCTCTTATTTGTGATAGGGTTCGTGATTTATGATCCTGAAGCTTCTGTATATCTGCTCCAGAAGAATCATCTGCATAAGCTGATGGGGAAAGGTCATCCTGGAAAAGCTGAGCTTATAATCTGCCCGGTCAAGGACTTTGCTTCCAAGTCCCAGAGAACCTCCGATCACAAACACAACGGAATTCACTCCTGACACGCCAAGCTTCTCAATCTTGTCCGCCAATTCCACAGAACCCACCATTTCTCCCTCAATTGCAAGGGCGATCACATAATCCTGCTCACGGATATGCTTCATCAGACGTTCTCCTTCCAGATCCTTGATCTGGTTATTCAAAGCCTGGGATGCCTTATCCGGTGTTTTCTCATCTGCCACCTGGCAAAATGAAAGTTTACAGTATCTTCCAAGACGTTTGGCGTATTCTTTTATCCCGTCATTTAAATATTTCTCTTTAATCTTTCCAACTGATAAAATACGGATCTCCATATCACTTACAAATTTACAGCGACTCCTCAATATAATTTTCAAATTCTTCTTTTGTCATAAGTATCTTTCTTGGTTTGGTTCCTTCTTCCGGACCTACCACACCGGCATCGCATAGCTGATCCATGATCCTGGCAGCCCTGTTAAAGCCAATTTTAAACATTCTCTGAAGCATGCCTATGGAAGCTTTATCCTTCTCAATAATAAAACGGCCTGCATCTTTAAAGTAAACATCCTTCTCTTCTTCTCCCTGGGAAGAAGAAAGCACAGGAGTATTTACCTGCTGCTGTATGTTCTGGTCGTACTGTGCTCCCGGATTCTTTTCTGACAGAAACGAAACGACGCTGCTGACTTCCGCGTCAGAAACAAAAGCACCCTGAAGTCTGACAGGTTTCTGGTAACCCTGGGGATAAAAAAGCATATCACCTTTTCCAAGAAGCTTCTCTGCTCCGTTCATATCCAGAATCGTACGTGAATCCACTCCGGATGACACTGCAAAAGCAATTCTGGATGGCATATTTGCCTTGATTAGACCGGTAATAACATTAACGGACGGTCTCTGTGTTGCAATGATAAGATGGATTCCTGCAGCTCGTGCAAGCTGTGCCAGACGGCAGATAGAATCCTCAACCTCTCCCGGGGCAACCATCATAAGGTCAGCCAGCTCATCTACAATGATAATGATCTGCGGAAGCCTGGCCGGCGGTTCCTCTCCCTCTTTCGAAGAAAATGTCTCGATTTTCCTGTTATATTCACTTAAATTACGAACTCCATATTCAGCAAAGGTATTATAACGGTTGGTCATCTCTGAAACTGCCCAGTTCAGGGCTCCTGCCGCCTTCTTGGGATCTGTGACAACAGGGATGAACAAATGGGGGATACCATTATATACGCTTAGCTCTACCACCTTGGGATCGATCATAATAAGCTTCACCTCATCCGGAGATGCCTTATAAAGAATACTGATGATCAGCGTGTTAATACATACGGATTTACCTGATCCTGTGGCTCCTGCAATGAGAAGATGGGGCATCTTGGCAATATCGGCTACAATTGTCTTCCCTCCGATATCCTTGCCTACTGCAAAGGACAGTTTAGATTTTGCTTTCTGAAATTCTTCAGACTGTAAAAGATCCCTGAGCATAACTGTACTGTTTTCTTTATTTGGAACTTCAATTCCCACTGCCGCCTTGCCGGGGATGGGTGCCTCGATCCTTATGTCGGGAGTGGCCAGATTCAATTTAATATCATCGGCAAGGTTTACGATCCTGCTTACCTTTACCCCCATTTCAGGCTGAAGCTCATATCTGGTAACTGTAGGGCCGCAACTCACATTAAGAATGGTTACATTTACACCGAAATTACGAAGCACTTCCTGAAGCTTCTGCGCTGTTTTCTTCAGATGGGCTTCTGAATCCCCCTGGACCTTTCCGTTTCCTTTCTTAAGAAGACTTAAAGGGGGAAAAGAATAACCGGCTTTTTCTGCTGTTTTCCCAATGGAGATCTCTTCCTGCATTTTCTCCGTTTCCTCAGTGATCTCCTTTTGAGAAGATTCAGATTTCTTCTTCGAAGGCCTGCGTGCTGCCTTCTTCTCCGAAAAAGGGGGCACTTCCTCCTGAATTTCCTTTTTTAGATTGGTTCCTTCAAGAAAAGCTCCCTCTGTCACAGGTCTGGCATCTTCCGGATCAGGAAAAGAATCTTCCTCCTCTTCCTCTTCCATGGCAAGTTCTTCTTCAAGTTTGCGTATTTTCTCTTCCCTGCGCTGCTGTCTCTGCTGCATGAACTGCTGTCTGCGTTGATCACGCCGAATTTTGCGCTCAGGTGCTCCTTCCTTATACTGCCTGCTTCCCTTTCCGATCAGATCGGAAATTTTCAGAATCAGTCCGCTGATAAAATCAATGAGAGAGCGCTGAGTGATTATGATCAGGCAGATAAGAACAACAAGTATAATAATAATATAACTGCCAACTGTTCCGAAAGCGGAAACCGTAGAAATGCATACAGCTCCTCCTATAATGCCTCCGCCTGTCCTGTATGAACTGCTGAGTGAATAATAATCAGTAAGAGTGGTGCTGTCCATATAACCTTCCATAAACAGCTGTGCTGCTCCGCATAAAACCACAAACAGGAACGCGGAAGCTGCCAGTTTTCTGTAGGCAAGACTGTTTCTTCTGTTGGACAAGACAAATGCAGTCTGAATGAATAGAAGAACAGGGAAAATATAAGCCATAACACCCATTGCCCCGAAACAGAAGCTGCTGATGGCATCACCCACAAAACCGCCCAGTCCAAAATTGCTGACCATAAGTATAATACAGGCTGCAAGAATCACAAGTAAAATAATTTCTGTCTGAAATTTTCCGGAGGAAGAGTGCCTCTGCACATTTTGGGTGCTTTTTTTCTTCGCTCTGCTGCTTTTTTTTCTATTTGATGCTGCCATTTTTACGGCTCCCCTCCTATACAAAATTCAAAGCCAGCGTTATGATTCCGGCCAGAAAAGAATAATATGCAAAATAACGAAGCTTCGTTCTCTGAGTCAGACTGACCATAAAACGGATGGTAAGACATCCGAATAATCCTGCCAAAAGTGCCCCCAGCACATATGCAAAGCCCATTCCAACAGTCATACCGGCAGAAGCAAACTGTCCCACTTCTGCGAAAAAGGCACCGATCATAGCCGGAAAGCTCATAAGAACAGAAAACCTGACAGCAAACTTACGGCTGTATCCGCAGAAGAGTGCTGCACAGATGGTAAATCCCATTCTTGAAATTCCCGGAAAAACAGATAGTCCCTGACAGATGCCGATCCACATAGCACTGTAGTATGCCGCTTCTCTGGGGCCTTTCTCTCCACCTGCCTTACTCATATCCGTAACAAGAAGCAGGATTCCAGAAAGCAGAAATCCTATTCCAGGCATAATCAGAGAATCTGTACTCATTGCCACAAGTCTCCGGGATACGAAACCAAGAAGGGCTGTAGGAATCATAGAAACAAGAAGCAAGGCTGCAAACTTACGGTAAGTGCCCTGGACGATCCTGGCATACTTAAGCTCCCCTCCTGTCTTTCTGTTATGTATGTATAGATTAAGATTGCCAATAAGATCCATAAGCATTCCCAGAATTTCGATTCCAAGACGTTTCAGATCCTTACGGAATAAGAAAAAAATGGCTCCTGCAGTTCCAAGATGAAACATGACTTCAAGAAGGATCCCCGTCTCCTGACTCATTCCGAGAAGATGCTCCGCCACACATAAATGTCCGAAACTGCTGACAGGAATAAACTCTGTTATTGCCTGTACAAGTGCAAGAATAAATACATATAATACGATCATAAAAATTATCCTTTTCTGTAAACAGTAAAATTTATCATTATGGTTTGTATTATAGCACAGGGAAAATAAGTTTACAACAACAAAGCCTTCGGAGTGGATCTGCTGTTTCCCACCCGAAGGCTTGTCTGTTTTTTATTGAATATTAATTATTTATTTTTATTTTTCAGATATTCGTCAATGCCTTTAGCTCCGGCTTTACCTGCACCCATGGCAAGAATAACGGTTGCAGCTCCTGTAACTGCATCGCCACCGGCATATACACCTTCTTTAGAAGTCTTGCCTGTCTCTTCTTCTGCCACGATACATTTCCTTCTGTTTGTCTCAAGACCTTTAGTTGTAGAAGAAATCAACGGGTTCGGAGAAGTTCCAAGTGACATGATCACAGTATCCACGTCCATATCATATTCGGATCCTGGAATCTCAACAGGACGTCTTCTTCCGGAAGCATCCGGCTCACCCAGTTCCATTTTAACTACTCTCATGCCTTTTACATGACCGTTCTCATCCACAAGGATTTCCTTGGGATTAGTGAGAAGATCGAAGTTAATTCCTTCTTCTTTAGCATGATGTACTTCTTCTTTTCTTGCAGGAAGCTCTGCTTCGCTTCTTCTGTATACAATATGTACTTCAGCTCCAAGCCTTAAAGCAGTTCTTGCTGCATCCATGGCAACGTTGCCGCCGCCTACTACTGCAACCTTCTTGCCTGCTGCAATAGGGGTATCATAAGAATCATCAAATGCCTTCATCAGATTGCTTCGGGTAAGGTATTCATTTGCGGAGAAGACGCCGTTTGCATTCTCTCCCGGAATTCCCATAAACATTGGAAGACCTGCACCGGAACCAATGAATACTGCTTCAAATCCCTCATCTTCAATAAGCTGATCGATGGTAATGGATTTACCGATCACCACATTAGTCTCAAACTTAACTCCCAGTTCTTTAACCTTGGCGATCTCTCTTGCAACAACTTTCTTCTTGGGAAGACGGAATTCAGGAATACCATATACAAGCACACCGCCCAGCTCATGGAGGGCTTCAAATACAGTTACATCATAACCTGCCTTAGCAAGATCGCCTGCACAGGTAAGTCCGGAAGGACCGGAACCGATCACTGCAACCTTGTGTCCGTTCTTAACCTCTGCTCCAACTGGTTTGATATCATGCTCAAGGGCATAATCAGCAACAAATCTTTCCAGTTTACCAATGGAAACGGCTTCGCCCTTCACACCACGCACGCATTTGCCTTCGCACTGGTTCTCCTGAGGACATACTCGGCCGCAGATAGCAGGAAGTGCGGAAGAAAGGCCGATTACCTTATATGCCTCTTCCATATTGCCCTCTTTGATCTCTTTAATAAATCCCGGGATATTTACAGATACAGGACATCCTTCCATACATTTAGGCTTCTTACAGCCAAGGCATCTCTGTGCCTCTTCCATAGCTTCTTCCTGATTATATCCAAGGCAAACTTCCTCGAAATTCGTTGCACGAACTTTAGGATCCTGTTCCCTTACAGGAACCTTCTTTAACATCTTTGCATCTGCCATTACTTGTCACCTCCGCACTGTCCGCATCCACCATGGTGGGTATCGCCTTCCTGAAGCTTCAGTAATGCACGTCCCTCCTCGGTTTTATACATCTGGCTTCTCTTCATTGCCTGATCAAAATCTACAAGATGACCGTCAAATTCCGGTCCATCCACACAGGCAAACTTGATCTCGTCTCCAACTTTAAGACGGCATGCACCGCACATTCCGGTTCCGTCAACCATGATCGGGTTCATACTTACGATGGTATGAATACCAAGTTTCTTTGTAAGAAGACATACAAATTTCATCATGATCATAGGTCCGATGGCAATACATACATCATAGCTCTTGCCTTCCTTGGTAACAAGATCTTCAAGGACCTTGGTAACCATACCGGAACGTCCATAAGAACCATCATCTGTTGTCACATAAAGATTGGAAACAGAAGCCAGTTCTTTCTCAAGAATGATCATATCCTTTGTCTTGGAACCAAGAATTACATCTGCTGTGATTCCATGCTCTTTCAGCCATTTTGCCTGGGGATAAACAGGTGCTGTACCAACTCCGCCGGCAACAAACACGATCTTTTTCTTCTTTAATTCTTCAATATCCTCTGAAACGAATTCAGAAGGACGGCCCAGAGGACCTACAAAGTCTCTGAAGGAATCACCTGCCTTTAATGCGGCCATCTTTACTGTGGAAGCACCCACTTCCTGAAATACGATAGTAATGGTACCCTCTTCACGGTCATAGTCACAGATGGTAAGCGGAATTCTTTCACCTTTTTCATCCATCTTCACGATAATGAATTGTCCCGGCTGGCAATGACTTGCAACACGTGGTGCATGTACAACCATAAGGTGAATCTTGGCAGCCAGTGTCTCAGCTTTTAATATCTTATACATGGTTCTCCTCCTCGAATATTATAACCTTTATTTATAATACGACAAAATCACGCAGATAGCAAGACTTCTTTTGGAAATATGCATAAGACATACTGAATTTTTTTACAGTTATTTATATTTTTTTCTGTTTTTCAATCAATTCATACAGTTTGGCAAGGGCTTCCTTCATTCCTCCCACTTCATCGATCAGTCCTTCTTTTACCGCTTCTTCTCCTTCAAGCATAGTACCCACATCTTTTACAAGCTGGGTGGTGTCAAGCATAAGTTCTTCCAGTCTTTTCTGACTTGTATGGGAATGACTGGAAATAAAAGTGGTGATCCTGTCCTGGATTTTTTCCATATTTCTGTAGGTCTGGGCCACACCAATAAACATTCCGCTGGAGCGCACCGGATGAATCACCATGGTAGCACTTGGAACTACAAAAGAATAATCTGCTGACACTGCCATGGGAACACCAATGGAATGCCCTCCACCAAGCACAAGTGATACTGTCGGTTTGCTTAATGATGCGATCATCTCTGCAATGGCAAGTCCTGCCTCCACATCCCCGCCTACTGTATTCAGAAGAATAAGAAGTCCGTCCACCCTGGCATCATCTTCGATCATAGCCAGTCTGGGAAGCACATGTTCATATTTTGTGGTTTTGGAATGAGAAGGGGCAGATTCATGTCCTTCCACTTCACCGATGATAGTCAGAAGTTCTACTCTGTATTTCTTTTCATTTCCGTCGAGAAGCACCTGTCCCATTTCCCTGACCTGATCATTTTTCATTTCCTCTTTCTTTAATTCATTCTGCTGCTCTTCCTGATTCTGCTCTGTGTTTTGTTTTTCGGACATAAAAATACCTCCAAGATTATTTCCTGAAGGTATTATGTGTGGTTATTCTGGTTTTATTCACAGTGTTTCTGCCGCGATCAGTTTGATCACAGCGGTGCGATGTCTGTATTGATTCCGCCTGTATTGACTTCATCCATAGTCTCTTTCAGAAGCTGTGCGTAATTCCGGTTGTCTTCCAGGCGATTCTCTTTATAAGTGGATGGTGAACATCTTCTGCAGAGACTTCTGGCTATCATGGGATAAGAGGCTCCTGAAGGAACCCTTAAATTATCCTCCACCTTGCTTTCTGACATAGATCATAGCAAATTGTCTTTAATATCTCAACCTTTTTTGTCGAAATTCAGTGAAATATAGAGAATAAGGTATTAATGTTCACACTTTATTCATCCCAGTTATGCCATACATCTGTAACATCGTCATCATCATCAAGGAAATCAAGAATTCTCTGAATATCCTTAATGGACTGCTCGTCTTTAAGTTCCACATAGGTCTGGGGAATCATTGCGATCTGAGCCTCAAGAAGGGGTACTCCTGCTTTCTCAAGGGCTTCTCTTACAGTGCTGAAGTCATCTGGAGCAGTAATTACCTCATAGCTGTCTTCTTCCTCACTGAAATCTTCCGCACCTGCATCCAGGGCAGTCATCATAAGCTCATCCGCATCCATCTCACATTCTTCTTTATCGATTATGATCTGGCCTTTCTGATCAAACATAAAGGACACACATCCCTGGGTTCCAATGCTTCCGTTTCCCTTTGAAAATGCATTACGTACATTTCCTGCTGTACGGTTCTTATTGTCTGTAAGAGTCTCTACAATAATAGCAACACCATTAGGTCCATATCCTTCGTAAACTGCCTTCTCATAGTTTGCCGCTGAATCAGCTCCGGCAGCTTTCTTTATTCCTCTCTCAATGGTGTCATTAGGCATATTGTTAGCCTTTGCCTTGGCAATTACATCACGAAGCTTGCTGTTATTGGCAGGATCCGGGCCGCCTGCCTT
>JAQYGS010000195.1 GCA_028722515.1 Clostridia bacterium
GAAAGGACATATCCCTTTGGTGCGGTAATCTCTTTTACATAATAAGTGCCTGCAACAAGTGCAGCTGACTTTGCATATCCGTTTCCATCTGTTGTCATGGTCTGTACTCTGTTTGTGCATCCGCTGTCAGAATAGATTCCATAGACTGCACCGGAAAGCTTCACTCCGCTTGACTCGTCTGTCTTTGTAAGCTCACCATATCCGATGTTCTCTGTCTTGACCTTGATATAGGCTTTGATAGGATCTGCTGTCGGTCTTTCAGAAATAAACTCCTGATATCCGCTCTTTCCTGTAAGCCAGAATACACAGCTTGATGTTGTCTCAACCTTGCCATTATTTGAAGTAAACGTACCGGTTGTTGCTGTAGTATTTACACTGTTTGAATAAATAGTGATACTGTTTCCGTTTCTGTCCACTGAATATCCTGAAATGCTGAAATCAAAACCTGACATAACTCCATTACTGTCTGAAAGAGTTGTCTCAAATCTCTGGTTTGATTCATTCCACTTTAATTCATAAGTATCAGCACTTGCCGGCTTTTTTGATGAAAAGCTAGGTAGTGTTGCGTTATATGAATTGCTGATGTTATCCCTTAAACTCTCATAATAGCTGTATGATGAATCAGGACTTGGGGCTGTGTTACAGAGCTTTTTCGCTGCTGAGTCACCACTTCCTGTTCCAAAAATATCTGCTGCAATCACCCATATCATCGCCTGCGTTGCGATATATTCATTGCTCTGGCTGTTGCTTGGGGCCTTATTCTCTGTACTGTTAAAGCCATAGTACAGACAGTAGCTTAATAGCTTCTTCTGCTGCGCTGAAAGCGAAGTACTTGTATCTGCATAGCTGTTCATCAGCTGTCCTCCATCTGCTTTCAGACCATAATTCATGCAGTATGCAGAATTGCCATCCAACATGGCGTACAGTACCTTTCCATGTTTGTATCCTGCTTTCAGCTCACTGATTTCTCCTGAATTTTTGTTAGATGCATACCAGAACGAAATCTTCGCCTGCGGACTTGCTGCAAATGCTGTAGTACTGTTCGTGAAAAGCGTACCAAGCAGTGTGAGCATCGCCAAAAATCCAGCCATAAAACGTTTTAGTTTCTGTTTCATGTGCTTTTACCTCCTTAATTTAATCAAAAAAAGAAAGACATAAGTTTATGGCTTACATCTTTCTTCCTTCTGCTTCTATTCGTTTTTTATTTATCTGTGACATCGAAACTCGTAATAGTCTGTGCCATGCGATGTGTAAACTCCATCATAACTGATGTAGAATACCGGATCTTTCTCCAAAAGTAACATACTGGCAATATATTCTGCGATTGCATCCTCTGATGGTAACAGTTCTCCATCAATAGCACTTGCTTTGTTAAGGTCTGTTTCTACAAAAACACTGTAATATGAGCCTTCCATTCCATCATAAGGATAATATTCGTTGTACTCATCCTGTGTGATTTTCCCCTGTGCTAAAAGATTATCTAAATCATCCCATGTGGTAATCATTCCTCCTGCCTGACACTTTGCTGTTGCAAGTGACACAACATTCTGTGGACTGTATGCCACAAATGCAGGCTGTGGATTACTTACATTGTCTTTAGGAATATCTGTAGTCTGACCGCCATTACCTGCGTTACTCTGATTTCCACCTGCTTCCTTATTATCATTTACAGGAGTTTTCTGTTTTGGCTCATCCTTCTGCTCCTGCTTTGAAACAGTATCACTATCAACGGACCTGTTATCTTCCTTATCAGTTTTTGCCTCCGATACCTGAGCTTCAGCAGTATCATTGTCCGTCTCTTCACTTACGGTTTCAGTTGTGACCTCTGTAACAGCTTCCGTAACCATCGTTGCTTCTTCAGTTGGCTTTATGCTCTCCGTCTGTTTCTCTGTCTGTTTATCAGCCTTTTCCTTACCACCATTACATGCAGCAAGCGAAAAGACCAGTACTGCGGATAATAAGATAATACTTATCTTCTTCATAGTAATCACCCATCCCTTCTCCGCAAGAAGGACGGGCTTTGTGTTCCGTGCCATCCACCCTTGCGGTGAACTATTTATCTGTAATGCACGGGACACTTAGGACTGTCCCGTATTCTGTGCATCTTAAACTCCTTTCATTATACCAGCTCTCTTATTTTAAAGAAATACTGCATAAGTCGTCGGTTTTTCTTATAATTCAAGAATAAACCCTTTGCCTGCATATATGCTCACCCCCTCTCAGAATGTTCCCATTCTTACGAATGAAAGAAATATCCTTGCCACCATAGCAAACAGAAGAAGAATTATTCTGGCAAGTCCTAAGACCAGCTTCAAAGCTCCTAGAATAATCCTTAATATCCACTTGAGTATCTCTAACATCACTGTTCCTACGGCTCCCATAACTCTTCTCATAATAATCAGTCTCCTTTCGACATCCATCCCATTGCAAGTCCTGCAACATCTGCATCATCCATAACATCTTCTGTTGGCTCTTCCACTTCACTCTCAGCAACCTGCCTTACTACTGGCTGACCAACATTCATACCGGATATCACTCCACCTAGCAGCTTTATTACCTCTTTTCTAGCCTCATTTGTTGCTGCTTCAATGACCTCTTCCTTTATCTCTTCAATATCTTCTGACCTGATATATTCAGCCCTCTCTTTTTCCTTCTTCTTGATAACAAAAGTTTCTTTTCCATAATTATCAATGTAGAACTGAATCGCATCTATAATGAACTGGTTCTTAGATTTGAAAATCTTCGGATCAAGGTTCTGAATCACATCATTGATTTTCACATGCTGAGGATTGCTCATGTTGAGGCGGACAGAAGTTTTTACTTCATATTCAAGTCTTCTTCCCATCATCTGCCTCCTTATGATAATCGCTTAGTGCTTTTAAGTCCCATTGTGGCAAGCTGCTCATATCCTCTTGCATTTGCCTTTACATCAAGGTTATAGGAAATGTTCTTAGCATCATGACTACCAAAATTCTTCATCACAACTGCCCCGCC
>JAQYGS010000196.1 GCA_028722515.1 Clostridia bacterium
CAGAAACGCATATCCTTTATAGATGGCCGCACTGCTTTCTATACCAAGCCAGAAAGATTCAGAACTGGATCTTGTGCCATAATAGTGCCATTTTACAATTTTACCCGGAGAAATGGATAAAGTACCCTTTTCTTCATCATATTGTGTATTCAGCTTGATCAGATACAGAATCCCGTTTTCCCCAGGATAGATCAGGGTATCTGTCTTTGCATCCACAAGTGAGGAAGAATCAAAATAGCTTAAATTTCCCCGAAGGGAAAAAGGATCGTTGTTTCCAAAGGTATACATTACGCTGCAGTCAAGAAGATTGATAATAAAGACCCTTGCAGTTCCTTCATTACTGTCATATCCTGCACCCACATACATAATAGGATATCCCCTTGGATCCAGTGCCCCTGCTCCTTTAAAGGTGAATCCCAGATACATGGGATCCCGGGTGGCTTTACCTGTTTTAAGATCCATAAAATAGATATAACCATCCATACAGGCATAGATCACCTCTACCAGATCTTTATCCTTTTTTGCCCAGTCATACATGTTCATATGCTGTTTTACTTTTTCAGGCCATTTTTCCATTAATGGCTGTCCGGTCCATCCACTTCCAGTCCATGTGGCATTTCCGTAAGATAAGCCATCTGTATCTACGGACCAGATTCCTTCAAGAGTATTCTGGGTAATTTCTGCGTTTCCTCGTGTAGGATCATCACGGAAATTGTTGCCTCTGAAAGTAATGATCCCATCCACATCTGAGTAGCTGGCACCTGATTTAAAACTAATCTCTGAATCGGAAGTATAAGAATTAATATCAGGAAGTACAGAACCATCTACTTCTATTTCAGTAGATTCAATAAGATTCTCCGGCTTTGTGCTGTCCACGCAGTGAGGCTCAAAAGGAATTCCATCTTTCAGCGAATCAAGAGCTTTTCGAACATCTTTATCTTTTACTTCTTTTTCTGCAATCATATCAACCGTATTTGATGATTTCTCCATTGTGGCAGAAACTGTGGCTGTATCTTTTTTATGAGATTTCCCCACACATCTGGAAATGGTTACAGTTAAAAGAACACATAAGAGGACTATTATAACCAGAAAAAATATTCTTTTGTTCCTCTGCTGTCTTCTTCGCCTGCGCCTTTTCATTTGTGCCTTTTTATTCATTTTTCTTTCAGGCATGGTATATGTACACTCCTTTAAAATATTATGATATTCATTATACAACGATTTTAATGTGTATCCAATAGAAATTGTCATAAAATGCATATTTTTATTGCATTACCACATCATAAAATTAATGCAATTGTTTGCAAAAAAATACAAGGACATCCTTGTATTTTTGAAGCTTTTCCTGTAAAATTATGCTAAATACACATAAAAGCATCTGATAAAATTTCATAGTATTCATTAAACACTGTTTACAAGGACGTAACCAACCTGACTGTATCAGTGTTTTTTAATACTAAAAAAATCAAAACAGGAAACGAGGCGATACTATGGAACAAAACGAAATGATGAATCTGGACAAAACAGAACAGATGAGGGAAAATGTTAAATTTCTTCAGGCTGAGCTTTTTAAAAACCATCATATTGATCCTAATTTATATGTAGAATATGATGTAAAACGTGGTCTGCGTGACTCAGCAGGCAAAGGTGTTCTCACCGGCCTGACTGAAATTTCCGATGTATCAGGATATAATCTGATCAATGGAAGGCAGATTCCTGCAGACGGACGCCTTTTTTATCAGGGAATCAATGTGCAGGATATGATTGCCGGACTCAAGGGCAGACGTTTTGGCTTTGAGGAAACAATTTATCTTCTGTTATTTGGAAAACTTCCAAACAAGGAAGAACTGACCCGGTTCCTGGAAGTCTTGTTTGATCTTCAGGAATTAGGCGGCCGGTTTTTAAGGGATGTGGTTATGAAAGCATCAAATGCCAACATTATGAATGCAATGCAGAGGTGCATCCTGACTCTTTACACTTATGATCCTAATCCAGAAGACATTTCACCGGAAAATGTACTGTGCCAGTGTCTGAACCTTATCGCCAAATTGCCTTTAATTGCAGTATATTCCTATCACTCTTACCGTCACTTCAGAAAAGATGAAACGCTCTTTATCAGGAACCCGGAGAAGGGACTTTCTCTTGCGGAAAATATTCTTCTTATGCTTCGTCCTGACGGCAAATATACAGAGCTGGAAGCCAAGGTCCTGGATATAGCTCTTATACTGCATGCAGAGCATGGTGGTGGAAATAACTCTACTTTTACTACACATGTAGTTACATCTTCAGGTACAGATACCTATTCTTCCACTGCTGCATCCATCGGATCTCTCAAAGGTCCACGTCATGGCGGTGCCAACCTGAAGGTACAGAATATGTTTACTGACATAAAAGAGCATATTAAAAACTGGTCGGATGAAGGAGAAATAGTAGATTATCTGAATAAAATACTTAATAAAGAAGCCTTCGATCATGCAGGATTGATTTATGGAATGGGCCATGCTGTTTATACACTATCTGATCCCCGTGAGGTAATACTGAAGAAATTTGCCAGGGCTCTTGCTGAAGAGAAAGGGATTTCAGAAGAATTTGAATTGTATGACAGAGTAGAGAGTATTGCAGGACAGCTTATTATGGAACACAGAAAGCTGTTTAAGAACGTCTGTGCAAACGTGGATTTCTACAGCGGATTTGTTTATTCCATGCTTGGAATTCCGGAAGAACTGTTTACTCCTATGTTTGCCATTGCGCGTATGCCTGGCTGGAGTGCACATCGTCTGGAAGAGCTTATTAATGCAAATAAGATCATACGACCTGCTTATAAATATGTAGGACAGCATGTTGATTTTATTCCTTTTGATGAACGACAATAATAAAAAAGAAGCTGTGTATCCCGAAAAAGATGCACAGCTTCTTTTGTTATCCAAGTGCCACATCCAGGATCATCATAAGAGAAAATCCAAGAGCAAAGAAAATAGTTCCCAGGTTGGAATGTTCTCCTGCAGACATTTCCGGGATAAGCTCCTCCACAACTACATAGAGCATTGCGCCTGCGGCAAAGCTTAGAAGATATGGCAGAGCCGGAATAATAAAACCGGAAGCAAGGATTGTAAGAACCGCTGCTACAGGTTCCACAATTCCGGAAAGTACTCCGTTTAAAAATGCTCTGGATTTCGTCACTCCTTCTGAACGAAGGGGCATGGAAATGATTGCTCCTTCCGGGAAATTCTGAATAGCAATTCCAATGGATAATGCCATAGCTCCCATAACGGTAATTTTCTCATTGCCCGCCATATAGCCTGCAAAAACCACTCCCACAGCCATTCCTTCCGGTATATTGTGAAGAGTGACTGCAAGGACAAGCATAGTAGTTTTTCCCAGCCTGCTTTTGGGTCCTTCTGCTTCATTGCTGTTCTGGTGAAGATGTGGAATAATGTGGTCAAGCAGAAGCAGGAATAAAATACCAAGCCAGAATCCTGCGGCGGCAGGAATAAATGAAAGCTTTCCCATCCCAGACGACTGATCGATCGCAGGCAGGATCAGACTCCATATAGATGCGGCAACCATGACTCCTGCAGCAAATCCTGTGAGTGATCTCTGAAGCTTTTCGTTCATTTTGCCCCGCATAAACAGAACACAGGCAGAACCAAGAGCAGTACCAAGAAATGGAACAAGTACGCCCCAGAATACATTGATATTCATAAAACAACCCCCTTATTCTTCTTCTATATGCTCCCGTCCCTGATTTATGATCGTTCTCACATGATCATCCGCAAGAGAATAGTATATGGACTTTCCTTCTCTTCGGCTTTTGACAAGCTTATTCTGTTTCAGAATACGCAGCTGATGGGAAATGGCAGATTGTGTCATGTTAAGCGCTTTTGCAAGGTCACAGACACAGACTTCTGTATCAAACAATACAAACAGAATCCGGATTCTGGTGGAATCACCGAAAACTTTAAATAGATCAGCCAGATCATACAATTCTGTTTCTTCAGGCAGTTTGCCAGTAAGATCCTCCATCCTTATTTATTTCCTTTCTTAAATACATATCTACAGATTTTTTACAAACAGAGCACGGATTGCATTGAGCACAGCGATAACCATAACTCCTACATCGGCAAAAATAGCCATCCACATATTAGCTATTCCCAGGGCTCCAAGGATCAGGCATGCTGCTTTGATTCCAATGGCAAAATAAATGTTCTCATATACGATACGCATACATTTCCTGGATATTCTGACTGCTTTTGAAATCTTCAAAGGATCGTCATCCATCAGCACAACATCTGCTGCTTCAATGGCAGCATCCGAGCCCAGGGCCCCCATGGCAATTCCGATATCTGCTCTGGTAAGAACAGGAGCATCATTGATCCCATCTCCTACAAATGCAAGTTTCTCTTTCCTGTTCTTCGTATTTAGTAATTCTTCTACCTTGCTTACTTTATCCTGGGGAAGAAGTTCACTGTATATCTCATCAATTTCCAGCTCTTTTCCCACCTGCTCTGCCGCCGCCTTCGAATCACCGGTGAGCATGACTGTTTTTCTGACTCCTGCTTTTTTCAGATCTCTGACAGCCTGTTTCGAGTGAGGTTTGATCTGGTCGCAGATCAGAATATATCCCTCATATTTGCCATTAACAGCAACATATACCACAGTTCCTGTCTGCTGGCAATCTTCACAGGTAATTCCCAGCTTATCCATAAGTTTTTTGTTTCCGGCTGCTACAGCTGCACCATCTACTTTTGCAGTCACTCCGTTTCCACTTATTTCCTCAATATCTGTAACCCTGGTTCTGTCGATGGATTTTCCATATGCTTTCTGAAGGCTTTTGCTTATTGGATGAGATGAGGAACATTCTGCCAGTGCTGCATATTCCAGAACCTTTTCTTCTGAAATACTGTTATGGTGAATCTGGCTTACCTCAAAAGTTCCCTGTGTCATGGTTCCTGTTTTATCAAAAACCACATACTTAGTCTGTGAAAGTGTTTCCAGATAATTGGAGCCTTTTATGAGTATGCCCTCTTTTCCTGCTCCTCCAAGACCTGCAAAAAAGCTTAATGGAATACTGATCACAAGGGCACATGGACAGCTGATCACAAGAAAGGTAAGTGCTCTGTAGATCCATTCATTCCACTGAGGAGATATTCCTGCAAGAAGACGTATGAAAGGAGGAAGAACAGCTACTGCCAGTGCACTGTAGCATACTGCAGGTGTGTAATATCTGGCAAATTTGGAGATAAAATTCTCTGATCTTGATTTCTTTGAACTGGAATTCTCCACCAGATCCAGAATTTTAGAAACAGTAGATTCTCCAAATTCTTTAGTAGTCTGTATTTTAATCACACCTGAGAGATTAATGCATCCACTGATCACTTCGTCTCCTTCTTTTATGTCTCTTGGGAGACTCTCACCTGTCAGCGCGCTTGTATTTAATGTAGAGCGGCCTTTCACAATAATTCCGTCAATGGGAATTTTCTCTCCCGGCTGGACTACAATGACTGTACCAACGGAAACTTCATCAGGATCCACCTGTTCCAGCTGTCCGTCCTTTTCAATATTGGCAAAATCAGGACGAATATCCATCAGTGAAGAGATATTTCTTCTGCTCTTACCAACGGCATAACTCTGAAACAGTTCACCGATCTGATAAAAAAGCATAACGGCAACACTCTCCGAATAATCTCCAAGGATAATGGCCCCAAGGGTGGCTGCAGCCATAAGAAAATTCTCGTCAAATACCTGTCTGTTTAAAATTCCTTTAAATGCTTTCTTTAAGATATCATATCCAATAATAAGATATGGGATCATAAATAATCCAAATCGCAGAACACCCTTTACTGGAAGTAAAGAAAATATAATTTCCAGTACAGCTGCAACAATGATCCGGATCAGGATTTTCTTCTGTTTCCTGCTCATTAAAGAACGCCTCCCTTACAAGATGTATGAATTAAAAATAGATCTCACAGTCATCTTCTACTTTCCGGCAATTCTTTAATACTTCTTTCATAACTGATGCGGGATTCTGTCCTTCTTCAAATTCCACGATCATTTTCAGCATCATGAAGTTGACAGTTGCCTTCTTAACACCAGGGGTTCTGTTTGCCGCTTCCTCCATCTTATTCGCGCAGTTTGCACAGTCTACCTCAATTTTATACGTCTTTTTCATATTTCTCCTTTCTGCATCATATTCCATTTCTAAAATATATGAGCATTTGTTCATTTGTTTATATTATAACACACAATGTTATTTAGTCAATATTAAAGTACAGTTTACAAGGGACTACACAGGGTAGGTATCTGACGGGAGGGGTGCCGCCAGTCAGATTTTCCATGTGATGTTCAAGCTGTCGCTTGTGGCGGCTATGGTGGTGATCATCAAATCCACCACACGCCGCTTGTC
>JAQYGS010000197.1 GCA_028722515.1 Clostridia bacterium
ACATCAATATAGAATACTGTTACGTTGGTATCCGGATATTTATCACGAATCAGCATGGCATGCTTTGCTGTATACATACAGCATATTTTGGAACAATAGGGCTTTCCTCTGTCATCTGCACACCTGCTTCCCACACACTGGATAAAGACGATTTCCTTTGGCATCTTTCCATCGGAAAGACGTTCCAGATGTCCCTTTGTAGGACCTGCTGCATTCATAATTCTTTCAAGCTCCAGGGAAGTGATCACATCTTTGCTCTGGCTGTATGCGTACTCATCATATTTATCAAGATTAATGGTATCAAATCCTGTGGCAGCTACAATAGCACCATACTTGCGGGTAATGATTTCATCCTTCTGGTCATATTCAATGGCTCCTGCCTGACAGACTTTGGAACATATGCCGCATTTTCCTGTTTTGAATTTAATGCAGTTTTCCCGATCAATCACAGGCACATTGGGAATTGCCTGGGCAAAGGGAGTATAGATGGCTGTACGGTTGTTTAAGCCTCTGTTAAATTCGTTGGGAATTTTCTTTGAGGGGCATTTTTCCTGACACACACCGCAGCCTGTACACTTGTCCATATTTACGCTTCTTGCTTTTTTTCTGATATCAACTGTAAAGTCACCCACAAATCCGCTGACCTTTTCAACTTCACTGTATGTAAATATATTGATCTTATCGTGGGCTGCTGCTTCCACCATTTTAGGTGTCAGGATACAGGCTGAACAGTCAAGGGTAGGAAAGGTCTTGTCAAGCTGTGACATCCTTCCGCCGATGCTTGGGGTTTTCTCTACAATATCTACTTCATATCCAGCCTCTGCAATGTCAAGAGCAGTCTGTATTCCAGCAATTCCCCCGCCAATGATAAGAGCTCTTTTGGTTACACGGCTTTCTCCCGGTTTCAGAGGAGTATCAAGGTTCACCTTTGCGATTGCTGCTCTGGCAAGGATGACTGCTTTTTCTGTGGCCTCTTCCATATTTTTATGAATCCAGGAGCAATGCTCACGAATATTGGCAATTTCCACCATGTAAGGATTCAGGCCTGCAATTTCAGCTGCCTTTCTGAAAGTAGCCTCGTGCATACGGGGAGAACAGGAACATACTACAATACCTGTAAGGTTATTTTCCTTAATAGCTTTCTGAATCATTGCCTGTCCGGCTTCAGAACACATATACTGATAATCCTGTGCATGGACTACTCCCGGCTCCTTTGAAATTATTTCCACAACTTTCTTTACATCTACCGTAGCAGCAATATTACTGCCGCAATGGCAGACAAAAACTCCAATTCTCTGCACCTGTTTACCTCCTGTATCTTCTGAACGCACTTACCAAAAGCTGCTGGGGAAGGTCCTTATCCAGAAGATCCGGGATTTCATCCGGTGACAGATAATCTCCTTCCCTCTGCCTGATAACAAGCTGTCTGGCTGCGTCAATGATTTTACCTGGTTTTACATCTCTGGGGCATCTCTCTACACATGCAAAGCAGGACAGACACTTCCAGAGGGATTTTGAGTGAACCAGCTCTTCAATATTCTCATTTACTACATAAGAAACAAACTGGTGTGGTTTTATATCCATCTCATTAAAGGACGGACAGGTGGCAGAACATTTCCCACACTTCATACATTTAAGAGGATTGGTTCCTGAAATATCTTTTATTTTGGCTGCAGCGTCAGCATTTTTATTCATTCTTCCACCTCCTCTTTAACGCCAAGTGCTTCTGCAAGAATTTCTGTAAAGTAATATACCGGCAGCTGCACAGAAGAATTTTTGTTTAGATTATACATACATAAAGGACATGCGGTGAGCATCATATCTGCACCAAATCCCTTTGCACTCTCCTTTATTTTGTCACACAGATTTTCTGTCATCTCTTTTTCCTTCAGAGATATGTAACCACCGCAGCATTCATTTCTGTATGGATAGATTACCGGTTCTGCTCCAAGTGCCCGGATGAAATTTTCCATGATCTGAGGATTTTCCGGATCATCAAATGCCATGATTTTTCCTGGCCTTAACAGAAGACATCCATAATATGCACCGATTTTCTTACCAGTCAGAGGATGAACCACCTTTTCCTTTATTTTTTCAAAACCAACCCGATCCCTGAGAACTTCAAGGTAATGGAGAACTGTAGTCTCTCCCAGATAAGGCACTTCCGGCTGCATATAATTATTTACTTTTGTACGTATATTCTCCACGTTTCTCATATCATCATTCACCCGTTTGATCACATGATGACAGCCCGAACAGATCGTTACCAGATCCTGTCCTTTTTCTTTAGCCTTCGACAATGCACGGACGGAAGAAAGCTTGGTTGCAATCTCATCTTTTCCAAGAGGATATACTCCACCGCAGCACTGCCAGTCGTCGATCTCTTCCAGCTCAAACCCAAGTATTCTGGCACAGGCTCTGGCATACCTGTCCAGATCTTTGGCTTTATTCTTAAGTGTGCAGCCTGGATAATAACTGTACTTCATATCCTGATATATTCCTTTCTTTGATTGAATAATTTGTCATTTTTTTAACAATATATGTTAAAAAAGAAAACCGAGACCGATACATAGATAGAAAATAAAGAGTAAAACACCTTTTTTCCGCACCAAAGAAGTGTATCAGCTCGATTTTCATTTATTAACTTAGCATAAATTTAACAACTATAATGTGATCTGAGAAATTACTTTTTTCAGAGTTTCCGCACTTCTCTGAAGCTGTTCAATCTCAGTTTTTGACATTCTCATAGGAACTTTTCCCTGTACCCCGTCAGGTCCTAATAAGGTAAGCGTGCTCAGGCACACATCCTCTATTCCATATTCCCCATGCATCATAGAAGATACTGTTGTAATAGATTCCGAAGCAGCCACAAGCATACTGCAAAGTTTACATACGGCAGTGGATACTGCATAGAAGGTTGCTCCTTTTTTGGCAATGATCTCGCCGCCTGATTTCTGTACATATTTAAGCATTGCCTCTTTATCTACAGGCTCTATATTTCTGCCACGGTTCTTTTCCAGTTCGTAATATTCATCGATGCTTACCCCGGAAATATATGCTCCTGTCCAGGGAATAAAAGAGGTATCTCCGTGCTCACCAAACACATAAGCATGAATATTTCTCTGTGCAATATGAAGATGTTCTGACAGTCCGCAGCGAAGACGGGCAGAATCAAGAATCGTACCGGATCCAAGAATCTGGTTTTCAGGCAGCCCAGAAATCTTTGTAAATACGTAAGTCATAATATCAACCGGATTACTTACAATAAGATAAATGGCATCTGGTGCTTCTCTCACAATCTCCGGAGTAATTGATTTAAGAATGTTTACATTTGTCTGTGTAAGCTCCAGACGTGTCTGACCGGGTTTACGTGCCATACCAGATGTAATGATGACAATATCAGAGTTTCTGGCATCACTGTAATCCCCTGCGATTATGGAGATGGGTTCTCTGAAACAGGTTCCCTGAATAATATCAAGCACTTCACCTTCTGCTTTCTCCTTGTTAATGTCGATCAGAACAATTTCCGAAGCAATATCCTGGCTTGATAAAGTATAGGCTATTGTGGCGCCAACACTTCCGGCTCCAATAATTGTAATTTTTCGGCTCATAACCATCATGCTCCTTTTTCATTTTTGTATTTTCATCTTATCACATTGACAACAAATTAACAACCTTTTTTTTAAATAAACTCAGATTAAAAAAAGGTGCCCCCGGACAGAGGGCACCTCATACAAATCAAATTGGAATTATGCGTTTGCTTTTCTCATTGCAGCTTCCACAACATGGCCTACAAGTACAGAAGTTGTTACACTTCCAACACCGCCAGGTACAGGTGTGATAGCATCAACGATGGGCTCTACTGCAGCATAGTCAACATCGCCACAGAGTTTGCCTTCTGCATTAACATTAATACCTACATCAATTACAGTCTGTCCCGGTCTTACATAATCAGCACCAACAACACCGGCACGGCCTGCAGCTACGATAAGGATATCAGCTTCACGTGCAACGGAAGGCATATCAACTGTCTTTGTATGGCAGATGGTAACAGTTGCATTCTTCTTAACAAGCATCATTGCAGCAGGTTTACCTACTACAAGGCTTCTTCCGATCACTACTGCTTTCTTTCCTGTGCAGTCAATTCCATAATGATCAATGATCTCCATACATGCCTGTGGAGTACATGGCGGGAAACCAAGCTGTTTTCCTGTAAATACACCTGACATGGAAAGGTCAGTCATACAGTCAACATCTTTTTCAGGTGCAAGTGCGTTCTCAATAACAGACTGATTCAGATGCTTTGGAAGAGGACGGAACAGAAGTACGCCATGAATATGATCATCTTTATTGACTTTATCAATTGTAGCAAGAAGCTCTTCCTGGGTAATATCTTCCGGAAGCAGGATCTTCTCACATGCTACGCCTAATGTTTCGCAGCGCTTTGTTGCACCTTTTTCATAAGAAACATCACTTGGATTTTCTCCTACACGGATAATGCAAAGAGTAGGATTGATTCCTTTTGCTTTCAGTTCTGCAGCATTTGTTTTAATTCTCTCATTTAATGCTGCTGTTACTTCTTTACCTAATAACTGCTTAGCCATTATACTTTCCTCCTAAATATTAGCTTTATTTCAGTCTGCCAAGTACGCTTTCAAATGTTTCATCCGCAATCTTAGTATATTTCTCCAGCATTGCGTCAGCTTTTCTGTTTAATTCTTCTGCGTATTCCCTGTCAGCCATGGATTTTGTATTAATATAGACATTCAGGCTGGCTCCCTGTAAAGCAGCCTTGCAGAATGCTGCACCTACACCAGCATCACTGATGGCAAGCTTGGAACCTTTTGCAGCAAATTCCACGATCAGGTCAATGGCTTCACAGCATTTCTCCATAATTTCCATGGGAACGGAGCAGGCATCCTTTAAAACTACAGCCATAACCTTAGCTTTTTCTGCTTTCTCTTCTTCTGTTTCTCTTGGCATTCCATAAGCCTTGGAAAGAGGTTCAAAAACCTCTGCATCACGTTCGATAAGATGAAGAAGTTCTTTCTGAAGCTTGTCACATTTTGCTTTCAGTTCATACATTTCATCTTCTACATCTGCATATTTCTTTTTTCCAACAGTAAGGCTTCCTACCATATTGCCCAATGCTGTTCCGATGGCACCAACCAGTGCGGAAGCTCCGCCGCCTCCCGGAACCGGTGCCTTAGATGCAAGAACATCAACGAACTCTGTACATGTACTTGTTGAAAAACCCATTGTAATCTCTCCTTATCTTTTAGAATAATCCTGTAATCTTTCCGCTTTCGTCTACATCGATCTTCTCAGCAGCCGGTACCTTCGGAAGACCTGGCATGGTCATGATCTCGCCTGTAAGGGCTACGATGAAGCCTGCACCTGCGGAAATCTTCAGGTTGCGTACTGTTACTTCAAAGTCTGTAGGAGCACCCAGCTTGGTCTGATCGTCTGTCAGGCTGTACTGTGTCTTTGCCACGCAGATCGGGCAGTTGCCAAAG
>JAQYGS010000198.1 GCA_028722515.1 Clostridia bacterium
GAAATGGATTTTCTATTACAAAGGATGCAGGCGTCTTCATTTGTGAAAAATAAACAAAATTTAATAAAATTGTAAAAATCCCTTGAAGGTGACCTAAGGTCACCTTTTATAATGTATGTAGAAAATATAAAAAAGGAGAAAACAAATGAAAGGTATTATTTTAGCCGGAGGTTCCGGGACACGTCTTTATCCCCTGACCATGGTCACCTCCAAACAGCTTTTGCCCATTTATGACAAGCCTATGATCTATTATCCTATGTCTGTGCTTATGAATGCAGGCATCAGGGACATCCTCATCATTTCCACTCCACAGGATACTCCCCGGTTTGAAGAGCTGCTGGGGGACGGTCATCAGTTCGGCGTTCACCTGACCTACAAGGTACAGCCCAGTCCTGACGGACTTGCCCAGGCTTTTATCATTGGTGAGGAGTTTATTGGAAATGATACCGTAGCTATGGTACTTGGAGATAATATTTTTGCAGGTCATGGCCTGAAGAAAAGACTGAAAGCCGCAGTGGAAAATGCAGAATCCGGCAAGGGTGCCACAGTATTTGGTTATTATGTGGACGATCCGGAGAGATTCGGTATCGTGGAATTTGACCATGAGGGCAAGGCCATTTCCATTGAGGAGAAACCCAAACATCCCAAGAGTAACTACTGCGTAACTGGATTATATTTTTATGATAACCGGGTAGTGGAATATGCGAAAAATTTAAAGCCAAGTGCCAGAGGGGAGCTGGAGATTACGGATCTGAACCGTATCTACCTGGAAAAAGGGGAACTTAATGTGGAGCTTCTGGGACAGGGCTTTACCTGGCTTGACACCGGTACACACGAGAGCCTTGTGGAAGCTACCAATTTCGTAAAAACCGTAGAGCAGCATCAGCACCGCAAGATCGGATGTCTTGAGGAAATTGCATACCTGAACGGATGGATTACGAAAGAGGATGTTCTTAAGGTTTATGAAGTCCTGAAAAAGAACCAGTACGGCCAGTATTTAAAGGATGTGCTGGACGGCAAATATCTGGATGTACTTCACTGATTTTTTTCTGATAATAAGCTGACTGAAAAGGAGATTTTAATAAATGAATATTATTGTTACCGGCGGTGCCGGATTTATCGGAAGCAACTTTATTTTTCATATGCTGAAAAAATACCCGGACTATCGTATTATCTGTCTGGACTGTCTCACCTATGCAGGTAATCTTTCCACTCTTGCCTCTGTAATGGACAATCCCAATTTCCGTTTTGTTAAGGCAAGCATTACAGACAGGGAAGCCGTTTACAGACTTTTTGAGGAAGAGCATCCGGATATTGTGGTGAATTTCGCTGCAGAAAGTCATGTAGACCGCTCTATTGAGAATCCGGAGATTTTCCTGACTACCAATATTATCGGTACTGCCGTTCTTATGGATGCCTGCAGGAAATACGGAATCAAGCGTTACCATCAGGTTTCCACAGATGAAGTTTACGGAGATCTGCCTCTGGACAGACCGGATCTGTTTTTTACAGAGGAGACACCTATCCACACCAGCAGCCCTTACAGCTCTTCCAAGGCTTCTGCGGATCTTCTGGTTCTTGCCTACCACAGAACCTACGGTCTGCCTGTAACCATCAGCCGCTGTTCCAACAACTATGGTCCGTACCATTTCCCGGAGAAACTGATTCCGCTGATGATCATTAATGCCCTTCATGACAAGCCTCTTCCTGTATACGGCAAAGGTGAAAATGTCCGTGACTGGCTGTATGTGGAGGATCACTGCCGTGCCATTGACCTGATCATCCACGAAGGAAAAGTGGGCGAGGTTTATAATGTAGGCGGTCATAATGAGATGAGAAATATTGACATTGTCAAGATTATCTGCAGGGAACTTGGCAAACCAGAAAGCCTGATCACTCATGTGGAAGACAGAAAAGGTCATGATATGCGTTATGCCATTGATCCCACCAAGATTCACAATGAACTGGGCTGGCTTCCGGAAACCAAATTTGAAGATGGAATCAAAAAGACTATCCAGTGGTACCTGAATAACAGAGAATGGTGGGAAACCATTATCTCCGGTGAGTACCAGAATTATTATGATGAAATGTACGGACACCGTAAGGAGGTATGATCTATGAGAGTTTTTGTAACAGGTGTTGGAGGACAGCTTGGCCATGACGTAATGAATGAGCTGGCAAAGAGGGGCTATGAAGGTGTGGGCAGTGACATCGCTTCTTCCTACAGTGGAATCCAGGATGGAACTCCTGTTACCACCATGCCTTATGTGCAGATGGATATTACAGATAAAGCTTCTGTGGAAAAAGTTATCACAGAAGCACATGTGGATGCTGTGATCCACTGTGCTGCCTGGACTGCTGTTGACGCTGCAGAGGAGGAAGAAAACCAGCCAAAAGTCCGCCTGGTAAACGTAACCGGGACACAGAATATTGCAGATGTATGTAAGGAACTGGATATCAAAATGCTGTACCTTTCCACGGATTATGTATTCGACGGCCAGGGAACTACTCCATGGGAGCCGGACTGCAAAGATTACAAACCTTTAAATGTATATGGTCAGACCAAGCTTGATGGAGAGCTTGCTGTTTCAGGAACTGTTAAGAAATTCTTTATTATCCGTATTGCATGGGTTTTTGGCAAAAACGGGAAGAACTTTATCAAAACTATGATCAGTCTTGGAAAAACCCACCATACTCTTTCTGTAGTCAATGACCAGATCGGTACTCCTACCTATACTTATGATCTGGCACGTCTTCTGGTGGATATGATCCTGACTGACAAATACGGTTACTACCATGCTACCAACGAGGGTGGCTATATCAGCTGGTATGATTTCACCAAAGAAATCTTCCGTCAGGCTGCCGCCATGGGGCATCCGGAATATCTGCCTGAAAATCTGACGGTAAATTCCGTCACCACAGCACAGTATGGCGTTTCCAAAGCTGCAAGACCCTTTAACAGCAGACTGGATAAGAGCAAGCTTACAGAGAACGGCTTCACTCCTCTTCCCACCTGGCAGGATGCTTTAAGCCGCTATCTTAAGGAACTGGATTTCTGACCTGAATATTTTTTTGTATATGCAAAAGCCCATACCTTCTCACCTGGAGAAAGCATGGGCTTTCTTTTATAATTTATTTCGGATCAGAATGTAAATTTGTCTGC
>JAQYGS010000199.1 GCA_028722515.1 Clostridia bacterium
CCACAGCTGAATCACCTTTGTCTCTTTTCTTTTCCTGCAGGAAGCCGAAGGAAGAAAATTATCGCAGAGCACCACACAGGAGGCTTGTGCATATAGCTTCATAAAATGCAGCATATGCCTGAGCACCTTTACAGGTGATGCCTTCTGATAATTGAGGTACATTTCCACGATCTGAATTTTTCCATCCTTTTCCCTGCTTTGTGCCAGCCCTTCATACAGAAGCTGCATATTTTCCGGCCTGCTGTCATGATGAGCATCAGCAAAAATAATAAGTTCGGGTATTACCGGCTTTCTTTTATGCATATCATACCATAGTGGAAGTAAACAATTCTGGGCAAACATTTTAACATATTGTTTTAATGTCAGTTTAACATTTTTTTTCATTTTAAATTCTCGGACTGTGTCTGATATTTACATAAGAATCAATGAATCAGTTTTCTTTTCAGTTCTTTCTCCGCCATTATCAGTGCCTCTTCGATTACCTGATCCATATTGTAATACTTAAAGCTTCCCAGTCTGCCTCCAAAGATCACATTTTTCTCCTGATCCGCAAGTGCTCTGTACTGCTGGAACAGCTGATTGTTCTTCTCATCATTAACCGGATAGTAAGGTTCAATTCCAGGCTTCCACTCTTCAGAATATTCTCTGGAAATAATAGTTGTGGGCTGTTCACCAAATTCAAAATGCTTATGCTCTATGATTCTGGTATAGGGAACCTCCCGGTCTGTATAATTTACCACAGCATTTCCCTGATAATTTTCCATATCCAGTTCTTCTGTCTCAAAACGTACTGACCTGTACTGCAGATTTCCCAGAGAATAATGGAAATATTCATCAATAGGTCCTGTATAGATCACCTTTTCAAAAGCATCCGGATGCTCTCTGACATAAGTTTCATAGTCTGTATTCAGTTTCACATCTATGCCGTCCAGAAGTTTATTGATAATTTTCGTATAGCCACCTTCGGGAATTCCCTGATAACGGTCATTAAAGTAATTGTTATTATATGTGAAACGAAGGGGAATCCTCTTTATGATAAAAGCAGGAAGATCCTTGCAGTCGCGTCCCCACTGCTTTTCCGTATATCCCCTGATCAGTTTCTCATAAACATCTCTTCCCACCAGTGAAAGGGCCTGCTCTTCCAGATTATGAGGCTCCTTGATATTCAGCTCTTCTATCTGCTGTGCAATTTTTTTCTTTACTTCTTCCGGAGTTTTTAGACCCCAGAGCTTGCTGAAAGTATTCATATTAAAGGGAAGATTGTACAACTCATCCTTATAAACTGCCACAGGAGAATTAATATAATTATTAAATACAGCAAACCGATTGATATAATTCCATATTTCTTTCTTATTTGTGTGGAAAATATGAGCACCATATTTATGCACATTAATGGAATGAATATTCTCTGTATAAATATTTCCTCCCACATGATCCCTTTTGTCGATCACAAGACAGCGTTTCCCCGCCTGATATGCCTCATGGGCAAAAACTGAACCATACAATCCGGAACCGACTACAAGATAATCATATTTATTTCCTTTTTTCTTAGCCTTCTTTGCGTCCTTTGCCTTTTTCTCAATTTTGTATTTCTGTTCCTGCCTGCTGCTGTATGCATCACATACTGCCTGTGAATCCCCTGCCATGATCACATCCCCATGATCCAGCCAGATAGCATGGGTACACAGCTTCTTTACAGATTCAATATTATGGGATACATACAGAAGAGTGGTACCGCCGGAAAGCATTTCTTCCATTCTTTCATTACATTTTTTCCTGAACTGGTAGTCTCCAACTGACAGCACCTCATCAACGATCAATATTTCAGGATCAACCATAGTGGCAACAGCAAAGCCCAGACGTGCCTTCATACCTGATGAATAATTCTTAATGGGAGAATCCAGAAACTTGTCAAGACCGGCAAATTCTACAATATCATCAAAATGTTCTTCCATAAACTCTTTGGAATGTCCGAGAACAGCCCCGTTGAGGAAAATATTTTCCCTGGCGGTTAATTCCATATCAAATCCTGCACCCAGTTCAATCATTGGTGCTATTTTTCCCCGAACCTTTACAGTGCCTTCATATGGCTTCAGAATTCCTGTAATGGTCTTAAGCAAGGTAGATTTACCGGAACCGTTTGTACCAATAAGTCCCCAGGATTCTCCGGCCTTTACATGGAGATTCACATCCTTCAATGCAAAAAACTCCTGGAACATAAGCTCATGTTTTGCCAGTTTAATGGCATATTCCTTCAGATTATTCACTTTCTGATTTGCCAGATTAAAACGGATTGATACATGATCCACATCAATTATATTTTTTGCCATTATTTTTCTCCCGAATATTAAATATATAATATAAATTTATCTTTGTTTCTCTGGAATGCCCAGATTCCGATAAACAGCATGATAAACGCAATGATCCATCCGCCCCAGAAAATTCTCGGCCCTGGAAATCTCCCATACAAAGTGAGATCACGAAACTGTGACACATAATAATACATAGGGTTAAATGCTTTGATCAGAAACTGAAGGCTTCCGGGAAGCTGCTCCAGAGGATAGAATATAGGGGTCAGATACATCCAGGCTGTGGTAATCGCTTTGTAAATATACTGTATATCTCTGAAAAATACGTGAAACTGTGCCAGAAGGAAGCCCAGTCCACAGCAGAAAATATAAATCTGCATAATTACCAGAGGCAAAAACAGCATTTCCACATGAAACGGTGCTCCTGTAACAATCATAACAATAAACAGTGCGCCAAGAGAGAACACAAAATCTATCAGGCAGCTTGTAACCTTGGAAATCGTAAAGATGTATTTGGGTATATATGTTTTTTTCAACAGCGCGGAGTTACCGGTTACAGAACGCATGGCACCGTTGGTGCTGGCAGTAAGGAAATCATACATCATTCGTCCGCAGAGCAGATACACCGGGTAATTTTCAATGTTTTTCTTGAACATAGCAGAAAATACAACGGTCATAACGATCATAATAAGTAATGGGTTCAGCACGCTCCATACATAGCCCAGAAAACTTCTTCTGTATTTTAACTTAATATCCCGGCTGACCAGTTCTTTTATTAACCCCTTGTACTGAAAGAAAGTTTTTATACGATATTGTAAAGCGCTCATGGTTGTTCCTCCTCTGTGATCTTTGAACAGTCCACCATAATTACAGGCCGTACGGATATTCCATCGGAAGAAACAGGATATCCGTATTCCATAATGGAATGCTCTGCTGACATAAATACAGCAGTGTCTTCCTGATTTCCCGGAGTTCTGAGCCAGTAATTGAGCCCCAGGGTATCAAGAACATCCTTATATTTACCTGCTTCCTCTTCACTCAGAATACGGACATAATCCTGTGTATCCATCTGTATCAGCAGATCTCTCTCTTCCTGTGTAAAACAGTTCTCCAGCACATCCGTATTCAGCCACTTTCTTAGGGAAGAATTCTCCCAGTCCACTGCCTCCTGCCTGTCATGGAAAGGAACTTTGTAAAATTCGCTTTTGCGGTCGATATGGCTTGCGATCAGATAAATGCAGTCTCCGTCTCTTTCAAGAACTTTCCACCTTTGTGTTCCAAACTTCAGCTGTTTTCCTGCTTTCGCTTTTACAAGATTCTGTTTCTCTTCCAACGCTTCTGCTTCCAGAATTTTTTTCTCACATTTTTCTGCCGTTTCTTCACTATTCAGAAATGTTCCCAGATCTTCAAAAATTGTCTGTGCCCTGTCATATTTTTCTGCTGCCATATAAAAAAGACCTTTTGCATAGGTAAAAAGGCCACTGCAGCCTGCGATGATGATCAGAATCGCCAGGGCGGCAATACATGTAATAACAGATGCTCTCTTTATTTTTCTTTTTTTATTGATCTGTTCAGCCCTTTCCCGGCATAAAAGGCACTCTTTCTCTGAATCCTTATACTCTCCCAGTGCTGAGAACTTTTCTGCTGCTTTCTCATAATCACTGGCCGTGATACATTTATTCTTCTTCTCTGATGCTTTCTGATACATACTTAATTTCTGGTCTTCTTTTGTCTTCTCGGCCAGCTCACGGCACTTTTGGGCCAGTCTGGCTGAATCCTGATAATCTCCCAGTGCATCAAACATATCGGCAGCAGTAAGATAGTTCTCTATCTTATATGCAAACTGAACGATCAGCCTGTCTGCATTCATTTTATTTACAGCTCTATTGTATAAAGATTCCTGTGATTCATCTTTCGATCTACGGACCGGTTTCTTCTTATCCTTATCTGCCATTTATTTTCCTCTTTTCTGTTTATCCTGTAAATGACTTACCAATATAAAACTCTAATATTACTTTCGCTTGGTTTCATTTCCCGTCTTTGAATAATCTTCTGTACGTTCACTGATAATATATCGCGGACGATGCTTTGTTTCCATATATATTTTTCCGATGTATTCTCCAATGATACCCAACGACAATAACTGGATTCCACTGACAAAGCAAAGAATACTAATCACACTGGTCCATCCAGCTACAGTATGTCCCGTGATTTTCCTTACCACTGCCCAGATAATGCAAAATAAACTGACAATTGCTACTATGGAACCCAAAGAGGTAATCATTCGTATGGGCTTTATGGAAAGACTTGTAATTCCATCAAATGCCAGCGCAAGCATTTTCTTTAAAGGATAATGACTTTCACCGGCAATTCTTTCTGCACGATCATAATATACAATACTGCTGCGAAAACCTACAAGGGGAACAAGACCGCGTAAATAAAGATTTACTTCCTTAAATTTTGCAAATTCCTCAAGAGCACGCCGTGACATTAACCTATAGTCAGCATGATTATAAACTACTTCTGCCCCCATCCAGTTAAGTAATTTATAAAAACCTTCTGCAGTAAATCTTTTAAAAAAGCTATCTGTTTTTCTTTCTTTTCGTACCCCATATACGATTTCATTTCCTCTCAGGTATTCCTCAACCATTTCATCCATAGCATTAATATCATCCTGGCCATCACAATCAATAGAGATTGTAATATCGCAGCAATCCTTTGCTTCCATTAAACCGGCAAGAACAGCATTCTGATGACCACGATTTCTGCTTTGGCTGATTCCCTTATAATGGCAGTCTTTTTCTGAAAGATCACAGATAATATTCCAGGTTTTGTCCCGAGATCCATCATTTACAAATAAAATTCTACTGTTTTCACTGATTTTCTCCATTTTTATTAATGCGTACAATTTATTTAAAAATAATTTGCTGGTAATGGGGAGTACCTTCTCTTCATTATAGCAGGGGATTACAATATACAAAACCGGTTTATACATATCTTTACTCCTTATTTGTCAAAACTGGCTCTTTTCTTCCACAACGTATAAATCCATAAGAGTAATTGAAAAGAAGAAACAATATAATGGCTGTAATTGCTGATACAATACTTACAAACAGAGCTCCTTTTACTGAAAAAACGGAGCTTTTATAGTTTTGATAAACCTGAAGATAAATATCATGATCCTGCAATGATTTATTTACCCAACATTCGCCCCTGTAAATATCCACCTGTCTGTTTAAATAACCAAACACAAAAGATGCCGGTTTTTTCCCCAGTTTTTTTATCTGAATAAACATTTGACAGCCAGATGCTTCCGGTTTTACATCTTCAAAAGATACTGTAAGAAAATATCTATTTTCATTCTGGTTATATTTTATATTATCTTTTCCGACTATCATTTGCCGTATTATTTCTTTCTTACTGTTTAATAAATTAATTTCATATTCCTCTTTCTTCACTTTTTCTGGTTGTGTAACACACCGAATAACGAATTTTAATTTATTGATCGGCTTATTTGACATAAAATAACTCTGTAATATTTCTCCTCCCTTACTGACCTCTTTGTCAATATAAGTAATTTCATTGGGAATACAGCTGTTAATTGTATTATTTCTTAAGGAAACAGAATTTGAGGAAAGTGAGATAAATAATTTTCCACAAACCACCAAAACGCCCACAATATATATCATTGCAAAATATTTATACAGCCTTCTGAATTTGCATAAAATTTCCTGCAATTCAAAATCAAGTTCTGATCCTCCATATTCTGCTATCAAAATGAGGAAAGGCATAAATGGTACAGAATAAATGTTTTTGACTTCCCAGAAAGTATAAAATACAATTCCACCAAAAAATACCAGCTGCATAAAAAATAAGTAAAACGATTTTCTCTTTGTGCAGATATAGAATAACGAACTGGAAATTATTAACAAATATATTAAAATACTATATGCAAAACAGTAAAGCACAAAAAGGTCTTTTTTATCCCCCAGAAGATATCTGTACAGAGTGTTAAACTTCTCACTCTGTCCAATTCGTCTGTTCATGGATTTATAACCATCTGACCACGTAATTCCTAGTTTTTTAATAAAAAGATGTGCAACCCCTGCAGGCCCTGCCTGAGTTATATTTTCTTTTAATTTATTCAGATTTGCTTTTACCCTTTCTTGTTTTCCGGTAACAGATAAAGTATACTCTTTATCTGAATGGCAATATTGTCCATCTCCATGGGAGCCCATCATTATCCAATGCGTTATTGGAAAATTTTCATTCTCATTTTTTCCGAAATATTCTGTATTTTTTATTTGAATTCCCTGAAAAATTAATGAGGAAGCCAATACAAACACAAAAAATCCCGGTAGTATTCTCCGGAAATTGTCTTTCTTTCTTATCAGTAACATAATATAGCTGATTATTAAAGCAATAACCGGGATCAGAACCGTTGCACGAATAAAATACCCGGCAGCCACAAACACTGCTTCTATAACGCTATATAGAATTATTTTCGCATTAGAGTCCGATTTATAAATGCATACTGCGAAGAAAACTACTCCCGTCATAAAAGGTAATGAGAAACTGTTCGTATAAATCATAAATGCCATAAGATAAAAAATGGGATTTAATACACACAATAGCAGAACCTTTGCGCCGCAGCGGGACCCTCGAATCCGAATTGCTGTCAATACAGCAAATACAACCCCCAGCCAGATTGCAATCATATTTAAGATGAAAGATGGAAATAATACATTTTTAACATTAAAAGCATATAAGATACGATAAAATATGGATAAAATAATTGTGAAAAAATAATTATTACCATACATTTTGAAATAAGTTTGATAGCGTTCACTGATAAAGTCAGGACCAATGCCTTCTTTTGCGAAAATAATGGCCTGATCTACCAGTTTTGCTGAATCTGTAACCTGGATAGAGTATATACTATGCAGCAGCACCCAGGAAACACATCCTGCAAAAGCAACACAGATAAAATAAAATGCAAACAGCATCCTCTCACTGCATGCTTTTAACCAATGAAAAATCTGCATAACAAGTAAAAATAAAAGAAACACAAACAAAATGAGAAGTATCCGCCATAAGTTGCTATTATTAAACCTGATTTTTTTCTCCATAGTTACAGAAATAAAAACAATAAGACCAGTAAAAATCAATATGCCGGATACGATTATCCTGGAGAATATATTTACAAGTTTTTTCATTCTCTTTCCTCGTCAAGAGTAAAACTCTTTCTTTCGCTTCCATTATGGCCTTCCCTACATAGGGATTGTGCACTATCGTGCTGGATTTGTCAATCATTTCTCTTAGTTTTATTATCTGCATCAAATCTCCGGACACGAAAAAACACCGTCCCCGCGGCAATCGCTTTGTCCGCAAAAACAGTGCTTTAAGTGCGCCTTCAGGGGCTCGAACCCTGGACACCCTGATTAAGAGTCAGGTGCTCTACCAGCTGAGCTAAAAGCGCTTATTCATTTGTTATCCGTTGACCTTCAACGCAAGGAGTATTATATTAAAAGCTGACACGATTGTCAATAGTAATTTTATTATTTTTTTACTTTTTCCTTTTTTTCTCCTTTTCGCACATCTTATTCAGCATTTTATTTACCTCATCTGCGGATTTTCGTATACAGGCAAGTGTTTTATCAAGATCCGGATGATCATAGCAAAACTGAACCGCTTTCCTGCATAAAGGCCGTTTACGCTTCACAGGCATTCCTCCCGGGGCAGCATAAGCCCCGGATAATCTTACCATATTCTATGCATAAAAATGGATTATTGGCACCCTCTTGAAATTACCATTTTGCAGATTGGATTTCCCATAGAGGAAAATTTCTCTTCATATTCCGTCATCACGTTACCCTTTATCATTTCCGGGTCATGATGAAGGTCAAAGGTACATTTCTGAAGATTCCAGCCAGCCTCTTTCACCTCCTCCAGGGAAAACTCAAAAAGCTCCCGGTTATCTGTTTTAAACTCTACTTTTCCGTCAGGTGCAAGGATCTGATCATAGCGGGCAAGAAACTGCCTGGATGTAAGCCGGCGTTTGGCATGGCGGGCCTTAGGCCACGGATCTGAAAAATTAAGATAAATTTTACTTACTTCTCCCTTTTCAAAAACTTCCGGCAGAAGCCTGGCATCCATACGCATGAAAAAAAGATTTGCGAAGCAGACTCCCTGCTCCTTTTGCTCTTCCCTTTTCTGAAGGGCACGCAGAAGGACGCTGTCATACATTTCAATTCCTATATAATTGATCTCCGGGTGAAGCCTGGCCATATCCATAAGGAAACGGCCTTTCCCCATACCCACCTCCAGATGAAGAGGCTGTTTCTTTTCAAAAACGGATACCCATTGTCCCTTATGTTTCTCAGGCTTCTGAATCACATAAGGGCTTTCCAGGATAGCTTCCTGTGCTCCGGGAATATTTCTTAATCTCATATCTTCCTCCATCTTTTTCCCAACATCTTTTCATCAGAGTATAACATATTATTCACCAAAAATCAGCTCTTGTTCATCATATTTTATCCATAACGACAGTTTTTACATTTCACAGTCTCTTAAATTTAGATGGTTTTTTCCTTTAAATAGGTGTATGATAATGAAAAACAAACAATAAGGAGGGTGAAAATGGAGCAGATACTAAACAAATTATCTGAAATCGAGCTCACAGCCCAGCGTATTATGGAAGACTCCGGTAAAACAAGGCAGAAGCTTTCCGAGGAAACCGAACAGAAATGCAAGGATTTCGACAGGCAGCTTGAGGAGCAGACTTCCCATAAGATCCAACAGATCCGAAGCCGGCTCGTTCAGGAAAAAGATGCACAGTTGTCTGCGCTTCGTGCAGAAACAGATGCTACTTTTACTTCTCTGGACGCATATTATGAAAAGAATCATGAGCGCCTTTCTGAAGAAATATTTCAGAAAATACTGAACTTATAATGGTTTTCTTTGACTGCCCATATGGGCATCCAATAGAATCCATCTGAAAGGAAGTGAAAAGAATGGGAGGTGTCCTCTCTTACAGCGGACTTTCTGCCAAAATCCGTGCTATGCAGAGCAGACTTACCACAATTGAACAGTTTGATCAGATTCTACAGCTTCCCAATGTAGTTCAGGTTGCCGCCTATCTTAAGCGCACGCCGGAATACAGCACCAAATGGAGCACCCTCGATGAAAATGATCTCCACAGAGGTCAGATTGAGAAACTTTTGAAGAAATCTATCTTTCAGAATTTCTCCAGAATTTATCATTTCGCTAATCCTGAACAGAGGAAATTTCTTGATCTGTATTCCAAGCGGTATGAGATCCGTGTATTAAAGGAAGTTATGACCAATATATTTGATCATCGTAATACAGACCCTGTAGACATATCTCCGTACAGAGACTTTTTCCGTATGCACTCCAAGCTTGATGTGGACCGGCTTACTACCTGTACTACTATGGATGAAATGATCAACTGTCTTAAGGGAAATGAATTTTATCTCCCTCTGTCCAAAATACAGGAGCACGAAAATTCTCTGCTTTTTGATTATGGAATGGCACTTGACCTGTATTACTTTACTCAGATCTGGAATGTCAGGAAGAAACTGTTCAAGGGTACGGATCTGGATGAAATAACCAAAACCTATGGGGAAAAATTTGATATGCTGAATCTTCAGTTTATTCAGCGGTCCAAGCGGTATTTTTTCATGGATCCGGCAAGTATTTACGCGCTGCTTATCCCTATGAACTATAAACTGAAAAAAGAAGAAATCACTGCTCTTGTAGAGGCTTCCACCTATGAAGAAGCCCGCAGAATCTTTAAGAATACCTACTATGGATCACGATACGAGAAACTTACCGTTGCCAATCTGGAGGAGTTTTATAACTATATTCTTCGGGATATACTGGAAAAAGAAGCTCATCAGAATCCATATTCTGTGGCAGTGATCTATTCTTATCTGTATCATAAAGAGCATGAAGTCAATCGTCTGACGATCGCCATTGAATGTGTCCGGTATGGCGTGGATCATAACGAAGCTATGCGGTATATCCGCAACAATTAATCGAAACAGGAGGTGAAAAAATGATTGAAAAAATGAAATTTCTGAGTATCACCGGACCCAAGGCTGATATTGACAGAGTCGTTAATACCTACCTGTCCAAATATGAAATTCATCTGGAAAGTGCCCTTTCCGAACTGACAACTGTGGAAAATCTTTCTCCTTTTATAGAGATCAATCCTTATAAGGAAGCATTAAATACAGTTAACGGTTTCTATGAAGAGTTAAATTCACCAGA
Source organism: Clostridia bacterium (assembly GCA_028722515.1). Taxonomy (GTDB): domain Bacteria; phylum Bacillota; class Clostridia; order Lachnospirales; family Lachnospiraceae; genus Blautia_A. The sequence goes on from JAQYGS010000199.1 coordinate 10,602, forward strand.
ACAGATAACTCCCAGTCAGATCGGCATTGAAGAGGCACTGGCAATTGTCCGCCGTATCCAGTCAGAATGCAGGGAGCTTACGGACAAGCGATCTGACCTGGAGCACACTCTTGCATCACTGGATGAATCTCTTCGGGTAATCCGGCCTTTCAGAAATATCAATTATAACCTTTCTTCAATCCTTAAATTTAAGTTTATCCATTATCGGTTTGGAAGAATTGAGAAAGAGTATTATCAGAAATTTGAGAAATATATTTATGACAATCTTGATACCATTTTTATCAAATGTGATGAAGATGACCAGTATATCTGGGGAATCTATTTCGTCCCCGAGCATGAAGCTCAGAAGGTAAAAGCTGCATATTCCTCCATGCATTTTGAGCGGATCTATATTCCGGATACCTATGAAGGCACAGCCAAATCCGCTTATGAGCAGTTGACTGTCAAGCGGGATGAAACCGCACGTGCCCTTAAAGAAGCAGACCGTCAAAAGACCGAATATCTTTTCAAAAACAGTCAGGATATCGTATCTGCAAGAAATGCCATCACTCAGCTTTCCGGGAATTTCGACATCCGCAAGCTTGCAGCATGCACCAAGGGCAGCGGAGAAAAGGATGTTTTCTATATTTTGTGCGGATGGATGACAGAAAAAGATGCACACTCCTTCCAGTCAGATATCAAAAATGATACAAACATTTTCTGTATCATAGATGGAGAAGACGATGAACATCTCAAACCCGGCCTGCACCAGCAGCCCCCTACCAAACTGAAGAATCCAAAGCTGTTTAAACCATTTGAAATGTACGTAAAAATGTACGGTCTTCCGGCTTATAATGAAATGGATCCTACATGGTTTGTGGCAATCACCTATTCTTTTATATTCGGTGCTATGTTCGGAGATGTGGGACAGGGACTTCTGCTGTTTATCGGCGGATTTCTTCTTTACAAATTCAAGAATATTACTCTTGCCGGCATTATCAGCTGTGCAGGTGTATTTTCCACGTTTTTCGGCTTTATGTTCGGAAGTTTCTTTGGCTTCGAGGATGTACTGCCGGCCATATGGCTGCGTCCTATGAATAATATGATGACGGTTCCTTTTATAGGAAAATTAAATACCGTATTTATTATTGCCATCGGATTCGGTATGTGCATTATACTTCTGTGTATGATATTTAACATTATCAATGCTTGGAGGGCAGGAGATGTGGAGCATATGTGGTTTGACACCAACTCTGTGGCAGGACTGGTATTCTATGGTTCTGCAGCCGTTTCCATCGCACTGATCCTTACCGGCCACACCCTTCCGGGAGGCATAGTAATGTTTATAATGTTTGGAATCCCACTCCTTCTTATCTTTTTCAAGGAGCCTCTGACAAACCTGGTGAAGAAAAAATCTCAGCTCATATCAGGCAGTAAGGGAATGTTTGTGGTACAGGGATTCTTTGAAATGTTTGAAGTATTGCTGAGTTATTTTTCCAATACTCTTTCCTTTGTCCGTATTGGTGCATTCGCAGTAAGCCACGCAGCCATGATGGAAGTGGTACTCATGCTTGCCGGTGCAGAAAGCGGAAGCCCCAACTGGATCGTCATAGTTCTTGGCAATCTGTTTGTATGCGGTATGGAGGGTCTGATCGTTGGAATCCAGGTACTTCGTCTGGAATATTATGAAATGTTCAGCCGGTTTTACAAAGGCACAGGACGTAAGTTTGAACCATTCCGTCCGGCCAAATAATATATTTAAGAGGAGGTCATTATTATGACAGTTATGACACAGATTATTTTAGCAATTGCACTTGTTCTCAGTATTATTCTTCCTTTTGGATACTATCTGATAGGAGAGAAGAACCGTGGCCGTTATAAAACTGCCATTGGTGTAAATGCATTTTTCTTCTTCGGTACTATGCTTGTTGCGATTGCAGTGATGTTTACAGGTGCTTCTTCCGTACATGCTGCATCAGGTTCACAGGCGGGACTTGCAACAGGTATGGGTTACATTGCAGCAGCTCTTGTTACCGGACTTTCCTGTATCGGTGGTGGTATTGCCGTTGCCAGTGCGGCAAGTGCAGCTCTTGGCGCGATCAGCGAAGATCAGAGTATTCTTGGTAAATCTCTTATCTTTGTAGGTCTTGCGGAAGGTGTTGCCCTCTATGGACTGATCATCTCCTTCATGATTCTGGGACAATTATAAAATGCAGATGTTCTTAATCAGCGACAATATCGATACCTATACAGGGATGCGACTGGCTGGTGTGGAGGGAGTCGTGGTGCATGAGCATGACGAGCTTAAGGAAGCCCTTCAGAAAGCTATTGCAAATAAAGAAATCGGAATCATTCTCCTTACTGAAAAATTCGGCAGGGAATTTCCCGAAATTATTGATGATGTAAAGCTGAACCACAAAACTCCCCTGATCATCGAGATCCCTGACAGACATGGTACCGGCCGCAAACCGGATTTTATCACTTCTTATGTTAATGAAGCAATTGGATTAAAACTGTAGGCAGGTGTAAGCATGACAATTGATGAAAAAATCAGCCATTTTTATGATGTGACTGTAGAAGAAGCCCGGGCAGAATCTGCTGCCATCCTGGAACAGCATAAACAGAATCTGGAAAAAATGCTGGAAGAGCACAAAGCCCTCAGCACTGAAAGCGCAAAAGTCCAGATCAAAGCAGAAACTGAAAATGTCAGACGCGAAGTCAACAAAGCTCTTTCTGCAGAACAGCTTACCATCAAACGTGACTGGAATAAAAAACAAAACGAACTTAAGGAAAAGCTTTTTTCAGAAGTGAAACAGCATTTACAGACTTTTACAAAATCTCCTGAATATATAGATTATCTCTGTGCAAAGATAAAAGAAGCCAGAGATTTTGCTGGAGAAGATGAAATGCAGGTTTATCTTTGTCCTCAGGACAGTGATCTGCTTCCGGAAATAGTAAAGCGAACCGGTTTTCCTGTACAGCTTTCTTCTGACGATTTTATGGGAGGCATCAGAGCAGCCATTCCTCAGAAAAATATCCTGATCGATCACTCTTTCGAGGGAAATTTTGAAGCAGCATACAAAGAATACAAATTCGACGGAGGGCCACATCATGAATAATACAGGTATTATCTACGGCATAAATGGTCCCGTCATTTACTTAAAAGGTGACCATGGATTCAAGATTTCCGAAATGGTCTATGTAGGACCTGAACGTCTGGTGGGAGAAGTCATCGGTCTGAAAAAAGGTATGACTACCATACAGGTTTTTGAAGAAACGACCGGTCTGAAACCCGGGGATACAGTCACCGGAACAGGCGATGCCATTTCTGTTCTTCTGGGTCCTGGTATCATTCATAATATATTTGATGGTATACAGCGTCCTCTTGAAGAGATTGCCAGAATTTCCGGGAAATACATTTCCCGTGGTGTCAGCGTGAATTCCCTGGACACAAAAAAGAAATGGAAAACCCATATTACTGTAAAAGAGGGGGATCCTGTAGGCCCAGGCTCTATTATCGCAGAAACCAGGGAAACAAGTTCTATTTTGCATAAATCAATGGTTCCTCCAAATTTTACGGAAGGTACTGTCATACATGCAGCTCCTGATGGAGAATACACTATACTGGAACCTATAGTGACCGTGCAGTTTACTGATGGCACCACCAAAGACCTTTCCCTTGCGCAGAAATGGCCTATCCGTGTCCCACGGCCCACACATAAACGTTTTCCTGCAAGTGTTCCTCTGATCACAGGACAGAGAATCCTGGATACACTGTTTCCTATTGCCAAAGGCGGAACAGCAGCGGTACCAGGTGGTTTCGGTACAGGTAAAACCATGACACAGCATCAGATCGCCAAGTGGTCCGATGCGGATATTATCATATATATCGGGTGTGGAGAACGTGGAAATGAAATGACCCAGGTTCTGGAAGACTTCAGTAAACTGATCGATCCCAAGTCCGGTAACCTTATGATGGACCGTACAACACTGATCGCCAATACATCCAATATGCCTGTGGCAGCCCGTGAGGCTTCTATTTACACAGGTGTTACTCTTGCAGAATATTACCGTGATATGGGATATGATGTGGCAATTATGGCAGACTCCACATCCCGTTGGGCAGAAGCCCTTCGAGAGCTGTCCGGACGTCTGGAGGAAATGCCTGCAGAAGAGGGTTTCCCCGCTTATCTGGCATCCAAGCTTTCTGCATTTTATGAACGTGCAGGAATGATGCAGAACTTAAACGGTACGGAAGGTTCCGTCACTATAATAGGTGCCGTATCTCCCCAGGGTGGTGACTTCTCAGAGCCTGTCACCCAGAATACCAAGAGATTCGTCCGCTGCTTCTGGGGATTGGACAAGTCCCTTGCCTATGCCCGTCATTTTCCTGCTATCCACTGGCTCACAAGTTACAGTGAATATCTGGAAGACCTGACCCCCTGGTATGGAGAACATGTTTCTCCCAAATTTGTAGCAGACAGAAATAAGATTATGGCCATTCTGAATCAGGAAAGTTCCCTGATGGAAATCGTAAAACTGATCGGAAGCGATGTACTGCCCGATGACCAGAAGCTTACTCTCGAAATTGCAAGAGTCATCCGTCTTGGTTTCCTGCAGCAGAATGCTTTCCATTCCGAAGATACCTGCGTACCTATGGAAAAACAGTTTAAGATGATGGAAATTATCCTCTATCTTTATGAAAAATGCCGTGCCCTTATTAACAGGGGAATGCCTGTTTCCGTTCTGAAGGAAGGCAACAACATTTTTGAAAAAATTATTTCCATTAAATACGATGTTCCAAACAATGAACTGGATAAACTTGATCAGTATAAAGAAGATATTGATACATTCTATAACAATATACTGGAGAAAAACGGCTGATGCCGTCAGGAGGATAAGTTTATGGCAATTGAATATTTAGGTTTAAGTGAAATAAACGGCCCTCTGGTGGTCCTGGAAGGTGTAAAAAATGCCTCCTATGAAGAGATCGTAGAATTTCATATGGATGACGGGACACGAAAAATCGGCCGTATCATTGAGATTTACGAGGATAAGGCTGTAATCCAGGTTTTTGAGGGAACCGACAATATGTCCCTTGGCAATACTCATACGCGTCTTACCGGACATCCTATGGAAATCGGTCTTTCTCCGGAAATCCTTGGCCGTACATTTAACGGAATCGGACAGCCCATTGACGGGCTTGGAGAGATCACTCCGGAGGTCAGCCTGAACATTAACGGGCTTCCTCTTAATCCTGTAACCCGTGAATATCCCCGTAACTATATTAACACGGGTATTTCCGCCATTGATGGGCTGACCACTCTGATCCGTGGACAGAAGCTTCCTATTTTTTCCGGAAATGGACTTCCTCATGATAAGCTGGCTGCACAGATCGTTCAGCAGGCTTCTCTGGGAAGTGATTCCGATGAGAAATTTGCCATTGTTTTTGCAGCAATGGGTGTAAAATACGATGTAGCCGAGTTCTTCCGCCGTACCTTTGAAGAAAGTGGCGCTGCAGACCATGTGGTAATGTTTTTGAACCTTGCAAATGATCCGGTGGTAGAACGTCTTCTCACCCCGAAGATAGCCCTGACTGCTGCAGAATACCTTGCTTTTGAAAAAGGAATGCATATTCTGGTCATCCTTACGGATATTACTTCTTTCTGCGAAGCCATGCGTGAGGTTTCTTCCTCCAAAGGCGAGATTCCTTCCAGAAAAGGATACCCAGGATACCTGTACAGTGAACTTGCCACTTTATATGAACGTGCAGGCATTGTCAAGGGAAAACCTGGTTCCGTAACCCAGATTCCTATTCTGACTATGCCAAATGACGATATTACCCATCCAATTCCTGACCTTACTGGATATATTACAGAAGGGCAGATTGTTCTGGACCGCCAGCTTCATGGGCAGGCAATCTATCCGCCCATCAACGTACTTCCTTCCCTTTCCCGTCTGATGAAGGATGGAATCGGTGAAGGCTACACCAGGGCAGATCACCAGGACGTGGCCAATCAGCTTTTCTCCTGCTATGCCAAGGTTGGAGATGCGAGAGCATTGGCCTCCGTTATCGGCGAGGATGAACTTTCCCCTCTTGATAAACGATACCTTGTCTTTGGAAAAGCCTTTGAACAGGAATTTGTAGGGCAGTCAGAAACAGAAAACCGGAGCATTACGGAGACACTTGATAAGGGCTGGGAACTTCTGGGCCTTCTGCCAAGAGAAGAACTTGACAGAATTGATACTAAGATTCTTGATCAGTATTATCACGAAACCGTGCGCTGAAATGTGAGGTGACTTTATGGATCCTAATACTTTTCCTACCAAGGGAAACCTGATACTTGCAAAAAATTCTCTTGCACTTTCCAGGCAGGGATACGAACTGATGGATAAGAAACGTAACATTCTGATCCGCGAAATGATGGAACTGATCGACCAGGCCAAGGATATACAGACACAGATTGATGTGACTTTCAGAACGGCTTATACCGCCCTTCAGAAGGCAAATATGGAGATTGGGATCGCATTTGTACAGCAGATTGCCTATACAGTGCCCATAGAAAATTCCATCCGAATCAAGACCCGGAGTGTTATGGGGACAGAGATTCCTCTTGTAGAATATGACAAAAGCAGTAATACTCCTACTTATGCATACTACAGCACAAAAATGTCCCTGGATGAGGCCAAGGCTGCGTTTGAAAAAGTAAAGGAACTGTCTATTCGCCTGTCCATGGTAGAGAATTCAGCCATCCGGCTTGCCGCAAATATCAAAAAAACCCAGAAGCGTGCCAATGCGCTGAAGAATATAACCATCCCAAGATATGAAACTCTGACAAAAGATATACAGAATGCTCTGGAGGAAAAAGAGCGTGAGGAATTTACACGTCTGAAGGTTATCAAGCGAATGAAACAAAATAAATAAGTTTTTTATATAAAGGAAGCTGCTGCATTACAGATAGTGATTCATCTGTTTTGCATCAGCTTCCTTTATTTTCTGAAAAAATAAAAGTCAATAGTTTTTATTCATTTTTTCCCTGATTATGTCGAATTATCACTTTAGACAAAACATTTGTTTTTTAATCCACATATCTGAAATGTGGATAATGTGGATAACTTTGTGCATAACTTAAATTTAAAGGCTTTCAGAGCAATTGTCCATGTGGAAAATATGTGTATGATTTTTCGCCAATTCTAATTATCTCGACATATTTTGTGCAAAATGTAAAAGCTTCGAGATTTTTCCCCAAAAATAATAATTTTACCCGAAATAACATTTCTCACAGCTTCAGTCTTTTGTCCTTTCTTTTACTCAATTTTCATTCATAATGGTATATAATATTTACATTTCCAATAAGATAGTAAAAACAGCCCACGAGGTTTGTATGCGTATTCTGAAAAGATTTCTTTCCCTGTGCCTTGTACTTCTTCTGGGCATAGGTATCGGCTATGTGGCAAATCATGTCCTGTCTGAAAACGGTCGTTTTGAAAAATTCACACAGGAAATTTTCCAGTCAGAAGTATGCAGCAGTTCACTAACACTTCACTACACCCTGGCTGACCCGGCTAAACAGGGAATAAAAAAACCACCTGTTTCTCTTGGATCCATAGAAACAGATCCTGAAAAGCTAAGCCGCATCTGCCGGAATTATGAGACTAAGCTTAAGGATTTTTCCTATTCAAAACTATCCAGAGAAAACCAGATCACTTTAGATACTCTTCTCCTTTATTTCCACACACGCGGATCCCTTGGCAACAATTATCTGCTTGAAGAAATACTGGGACCAAGCCTGGGAATTCAGGCACAGCTTCCTGTACTTCTGGCTGAGTATTCTTTTTATTCAGATGAGGATATTTCCGATTATCTGAAACTTCTCTCTTCCATAAAGCCATATTTCCAGAGCATCCTGGATTTTGAACAGAAAAAATCTCAGTCAGGTTATTTTATGAGTGATACCACTCTGGACAGGATTCTGTCTCAATGCAGTGCATTTATAAAGGATCCTGACTCCAACTATATGCAGGAAATTTTTGAACAGAAGCTGAAAAGCTATGGAAAATTAAGTAAGGAAGAACAGAAAAAGCTATGTACATATCACAGAAAACTGATCCGGGAGCAGGTCATTCCCGCGTATGAAGAACTTATGAATGGTCTGGAAAAACTGCGGGGAACAGGAAAAAGCAGCCGGGGACTGACGTATTTTCCCGGAGGGCGCATCTATTATCTTTATCTTCTGAAGAATGAGATTGGAACTTATGTTCCTGTAAATCAGATTGAAAAAAGACTTACCACACAGTTGATGACAGACTGTCAGGAAATCAGCCGGCTGCTGCAGAAAAATCCTGCCCTTATTTCTTCTCTTACTTCCTGTTCCGAGGGAATTGATCTTACGGCTGAACAGATGCTGCAGAAACTTCCTGCTCTTATGAAAAAGGATTTTCCTGCTCTAAAAAATGTATCCTATGAAATACGGTATGTACATAATTCAATGAAGAAATTTTTGAGCCCGGCCTTTTATCTCACTCCTCCAGCTGACACTGGAAATCCTAATATAATTTATCTTAACACCTCAGAAAATACAAACAGCCTGGAACTTTTTGGTACACTTGCCCATGAAGGTTTTCCCGGCCATCTGTATCAGACTGTATCTTTTGCCCGGACCAATCCATCCAATATACGATATCTTGTAAGCTCGGGCGGGTATGTAGAGGGATGGGCCACCTATGTGGAATCCTATGCCTATGGGTATGCCGCCTCCCTTATGAAAAACAAGGATGCCAAAGATGCTGCCCGTCTGGCATGGCTGAACCGAAGTGCAAATTTGTGCATTTACTCACTCATAGACATCGGTATCCACTACAGAGGCTGGAACCAGTCACATACTGCTGCTTTTCTGAAAGCCTTTGGTATAACAGATCCTTCTGCTGCCGGCCAGATATACCAGTATATTGTGGAAACACCCTCAAATTATCTGAAATACTACTGGGGATATCTGAATTTCCTGGATTTAAAAACATCCTGCCAGAAAAAGATTGGGGATTCCTTCGATCTGAAGGAATTTCACCGTCAGATTATGGAAACAGGGCCTGTACAGTTTCCTGTACTGAAAAAATATATGGGGCTGGATTTTTCACAAAAAGAGGGAGCTGCAAAAAAGCAGCTCCCTCTCATATCATACACTGATCTTCTATCCCTGGTAACTTCTGAAAAATTTCTGAAGCTTGACAAGTGCTTTTGTCAATACTTCTGTTTCCTCTGCATTTAAATCCCTCAAAACCGCCAACACCATTTTCTCGTGAAAATCTTTATGATGATAATATGCCTTCTCCCCTTTTTCTGAGAGTGATATAAGCACCACCCTCCGATCCTTCTGGCTGCGAACCCGGTGCACATAGCCTTTCTTTACAAGATTATTCATAGCAATCGTAAGTGTACCCACTGTCACTCCCAGAACTCTGGCCACAGAAGACATATTCTTCTGTTCCCGGATTCCCACAGCATCTATAATATGCATATCATTCACAGAAATATCCTTATATTCAGGAGTAATCAGTGCTCTCTCTTCCAGATCCAGGATTTCATTAAACAGATTTACCAGCACATCATTAATTGCTTCATAATGGTTCATCCGGTTTTCCTCTCATTTCATATTTATACGCTATATTATACACTAAATTAATTTGCTATTCAAAATACATTTTACATTTAACTCTTATTTGCCTAAATATTTTTCAAGCACTTTTGGACGAATGATGTCCCATGAACGTTTTTTAACCGTTTCCAGGCCACCCTGATATAATGTATCCCGCAATTTTGCATCGTTTTTCAGCCGAAATATATTATTTATTGCCTGTTCAATATCTCCTCTCGCATATAAAAGACAATTTTTTTCGCCTTCAAGATATTCCTGATTTCCATCATTAAGTACTGCAACTACAAATCCACCGGAAGCCATCATTTCCAAAGGAGGATAAGAAAAACTCTCCAGAAGGCTGGTTTTTAACAGAATATCGCATTCTGCATATACATCTGGGGTCTGCTCATATGGAATCTGATGCAGAAAGCGGTCCACCCGATACCAGTCTTTTGGTGTTCCATTATATGACATATACCAGATTTCAAACTCTTCCGGATCCAGTCTTTCAACTACCGCGAAACTCTCATCCACATTTTTGTGCTTTGCGTTACAGTCTCCCTCAATAAGGATACGTATTTTCCCGGACATTTTACGCCTATGAGCATGATATTGATCTGGAAAAATACCATTAGGAATATACTCTGCATCTACATGATACTGATCTTTCAGCCATTTCACACACCACTTGGAAATTGTCAGATAAAATATCCTGTCATTTTTTCCATATGTTGCAGCTGCCGGAATTCTATATGGACTTCCCGGAGGATAAAACTCTACTTCATAATTCTGCACCAGATAAATCTTTTTTCTTATCTTTGCAGAATGATCCAGGAAATCCACCGTGTTCCACATGGTTGCTACTGCTAAATCAAGCTGCCCCTGCATTTTCTCCTGATCCGCAGACAGGACAGGAAAAACACAGGCTTTGTCCTTATACCATTCATCCTCCCCATCCAGGAGAAACAGACTGATCTGAGCTCCCTCCTCATACAGCATCTCAGCATGGGTCAATGCCACCCGTATTCCTCCACTGATGGAAAGTGCAGGAAGAATAAAACCACAGCATCTGGTCATGTGCTCCTTTACCCATTCACACAGATTTGTACTGTTCATTAACGTAACGCATTCTCGCCTACATCTTTGATATGCATTATCTGCTATCTCAGCACGTTTTACAGGATGTTCTACCAGATCACACAGCCTTTCAAACCATTCCTGCTGACTGCCGCATAGAATTCCATCTATACCATCCCGGATTTTCTCCTGAAAAGCTCCCAAACGGCTGGCTACTGTTACAACCTGTACAAGTGCAGCCTCTGTCCATTTGTTCTCCGACTTTGCTCTGTTAAAAATAGTATCATTGAGAGGAGCCAAATTAATATCAACAGAAGCAATCCACTCGGGCAGCTTCCGATAATCCATAAATTCCACTCTGTGAATCCTGTCTCCAAATTCCTCCAGCTCAGACGGCATGTCCATAATTCCCATAATCAGCATATTTACTGTTTCATATTTTTTCATTATGCAGGACAACACAGGTAAAATAAGTTCAAAATCATCCAGATGTGTAGAGCTTCCACTGAAATAACCCAGAACGATTCTTGAAGATGTCCTTTTTTTCTCTGCAAGAGCTTTCTCCGAAAGTCCAAGCATCTCATCTGACGCACAATTTCTGTTAATCAAGACTTCAGGTACATACTTTTTAAGTTCCTCCGCAAGAGCTTTTGTAGTAGTAATGGCTGCATCACAAAGAGACAACATTTTTCCCATCCTGCGGACATTTTCATCATAGGCATTCCTTTCCAGCTCATTCATTGACGAAAGCCAGGGAATCTGGTCTGTATATACAGTATCTATCACAAGATCATCCACATCATACCACACCGGCTTATGAAGCAGCTTGGCTTTCTGTACAAACCCACTCAGTTTGTCTGTCAGAGGACACCGGAAAATAATAAATGCACTGTAACAGCGCACCATAGAAATGGATATTTCTTCAAAATATACGCTGTCACATGTATATCCTCCAGCCTGGAGCTGCTCCATCTGATGCAGTACACGATACCGATGCGGATGAGGGAGATTCTCATTACAGCCGCTAATAAACAGAATATCCCGGTAAACCCGGGATTTCTGTTGCTGAAACTCTCTTTCTTTTCCTGCACGTTTCAGATACCTTATAGCTTTATCCGGCAATGATGCAATACCTTCTTCTGTCACTGCCTTTTTTATTTTTTCAGTCAGTGTGTACATCTGCCCTGATTTTCTCATCCTCTTCTATTCCTTTCAGAATATACTGACATACCTTTTTCGCTTCTTCCATCCACGATGTTTTTCTGGCAAATTCCAGACCTTTTTTGCGAATCTGTGCCAGTTCATCAGGATGTCTGAAATAATACTCCATAGTATCTGCAATTTTCATAGGATCATATTCAACAAGAATAGCATTTTCATCATTGATCAGCCAGGTACTGTTTGCGCCTTTAGAGCAGACTGCCACAGAGTTACAGGCCATAACCTCCAGAGGAACCAGTGAAAGATTTGTATTTGAAATAACAAGACACATATCACACATAGAATATGCATCTGCAAGTACTTCCGGAGTAACTGTTCCAAGATTCTGATGCTGAAACGGAATTTCATATCCGCTCACATCCCATCCTGCAAAAATCACTTCGATATCCGGCATTCTCCTGCAAAGTTCATTAATTGCAAGAATTCCAAGTTCAAAATCTCTTCTCGGAGTAACAGGACGTGCATAGAAAAAGACTCTTCGTTTCTTATCTTTCTTTTCTTTTGCCTGATATATTTTATCATCATAGGAAAACGAAAAGCTGTCTGCTTTCATTCCATACTGATTTCTCATCAGATCTCTGAGCCAGTCTCCGGCTGTAATACCACGAAATCCCATCCTGTAAGTATTTTCTGCAAATTCATATTCAGAACCATGTGCATAGAAATATGGTTCAAAATCCTGCACAAAATAAAATTTAGAAATTGTATTATTAAATTTACGAACAAAATACGCAGTCGTCCATGACGTAGCCACCGTAGCATGAGCAAATTTCATCTGGGAAACATCACAGTATACCTCTACTTCCGGCACAAGCAGCGGAAAATACTGTTTCAGAAATTTACGGATAGAAGCGTTATCCTGGAAACTGGGAGACATATAAAGATATACCCTGCTGTGGAAGCCCAGCTGTTCCAGATGAGAGATAAAACGAAAGATTGTAGTATGTCCACCGGATCCTGGACCCATCTCAGGAATGACCCAGTTCAAAATTTTCTTCTTATCATTTTTATGTTTCCTATATTGTTCAGGATTAAAATCAACCGGCTTCTGATCCATAACAAAACTAAAAAAACCAATTACATCATTCTTCGGCGGAACAGCCGGTTCATTTCCCTGTTTTGCCCGTTCAATCGTAGCTTTAATTCCATGATTTTTAACATATCGAAGAGTACGATATACTACGTTGTGTTTCTTCACGTTTTCTTTTCCTTTCTTTATGCATTTCTCTGGTCATATTGCTGGGAAATATGATGATCCAGAAACTGTTGTTTTCTTTTCGAATAAAGATGGTATTTACCTCCCAGATATCCTCCAAAAAACCGGTCAAAATTACGAAACAAAGAATAAAATGCCCAATGTATCTTCTCTCTTTTACTCAGTGGCTGATGACGGATATATACACAATCGCCCCGTACCTGGCGGTAGAGCATACCTGGAAGCTGGGTCCACTTTTGCGCAATCATATACTGATGTACCTCATACAACCCCTTCTGCTCATCATAGTATCTTTTAAAATAAGTACGAAGCTTAAAATTATGAGAATGATAAACAGGGGCATAAGGACAATATACTTTCTTATATCCCAATTCTATCATTTTCCTTGCCCAAATCTGATCCTCAGCAAAATTCACATCTTCATAAGGATATTTTTCAAAAATATCTCTGCGGATACAGGAATTATTATCCGAAAAGAAGGCCAGATAATGACGATAACCTTCTTCTTTTTCATAACGTTGAGGATCATCCAGATGGAAAACTGTATTATCAGTTCCAAAACCCTCAAAATGGCTCTTCAAATCCCTTTTGTCTAACAGATTACAATCTGGATATGGATAATGAATACCAAATCCTCCAACAATATCAGGATCTATTTTCATTGCATCAATGAAATTCTGCAGCCAGGTATCCGATGCAGGGAGAGCATCCTGAGTAATAAAAATAATATATGTCCCTGTCCCCTGGGCTGCACCATAATTTCTTGTTTTTCCATGTCCGAATTCTGATGGAGGTATTTGAAACAGGCGACACGGATATTCTCTGATCAGATCAAGGGTTCCGTCTTTGGAACCTGAATCCACACAGATTACTTCATATTTATATTCTGTCTTCTGATGAAAAACAGCTTCCAGCACTTTTCTGAATAAAGGTCCGGCATTTTTCGTCGGGATTACAATTGAAACATCCATAACAGATTACCCCTTTTTAATGATTTCGTGCACTGCGTCTGCCATCCGAACCACTTTACGCTGCCGCATACTTTCCAGTTCTTCTTCCAAAATTTTTTTCTCATTACCAATGCACTGAACAGTTTCTTTCAGATCCTTATTTTCACGAATAAAACCAATAAACTGAGAAGTAATTCCACAGCCCTTATAATATATCATATAATCAATTTTTATTTTCCGGTACCCTGCATTCTGAAATATTACCTGAGGTTTTTCCGTAAAATAATAATCATCTATAACATTAAGATCTGCATGATGTGAAAACGGGATGTTCTTCCATACTCCCTGTTTTTCTCCCATAAGGGAGCGAATCTTAATAATTCCCCCTTCCTCCATAATAGAGAGCACCAGACTGGCATCCGGTTCTGCCTTTGAAATATCAACAGAACATTGTACATCAAGATCAGAATAATCACAGTAATATAATTCTCTGTAAACAGGAGCTGTTTCTTCCAGTTTCACCGGATACAGAGTCTCCTCCTTTTTCCATAGATTAAAAGGATAACTACGCCGGTGAAGCTTCTTGTAAAAATATGCCAGAGTATTTTCACCTGTACCGGACACATATTTCTGAAAACGCTCTTCCATTTGATAATAAACAGGAATCTGGTCCGGAAGAATTCCGGCTATTGAATATAATTCCCTCTGTTCTTCGTCAGAAAGCATACACACTGTTTCCTGAAGAAAAATACTTCTGGCATACACAAAAGTAAACGGTATAGGGAAACGAAAAACCCACTCATAATCTGTTATCCATATTTCACTGCCATTTGTCACAATATTTCCTGGTATCATATCAATGTTGGAGATACCCGAAGCCATTAAGTTCTCAGGTAAAGAGGGATCTCCAAAAATATGCGAAAATTCCTCTGTAACGCAGAACTTCTTCTGTTCTTTAACAGAAGAAATAACTTTCCAAAGTTTTTCGTACTCTTGTTTTATGCCGGAGAAATTTTTCTCATTGCCAAAACGGGAAAGCTTCTTATCCATGCTTTCACCATAAATAAACGGAAAACACAATGCCTCTTTATCTTCGTCCCATTTACAGGGGCAGATTTCTATACCGGAACAAATATAATTGTCTTTCAGATCCGGGTAATTTTCCTGCATTTTTAAAACATGTTCTTTTCCCATGTCATATAACGGCTGTTTCCAAACCTGCCTTTTCCCATTTTCCTCTGTAATTTTTGTCACAATCCGAAATTCTTCCCGTCTTTCTCTGGAAAATTTAGTATATAGGATCTTTTTCATTTTTACTCCTTTTTCTCCACTTCTACCAGAAATGAATTAGAAAAAACAGGAAACAGGCCAGACCTTATTATACTGTCAAATGCCTTACCTTCATCAAAAAGTGTTACTCTGTCCGTATCAAAATTCCTCTGATTTTTTCTCAATTCACCAGGAGACGGAAGATATTCATCAGAATAGATCATTTCCGGAAATTTATAATCCGGATATGGATAATAAAATTTATATTTCTTAAAACCATTTTCCACGAGAAGCTGCTCAAGCTCCGGTTTACTGAATGTTTCTACAAAATCAGTATCAGGATAACCCTCAATTCCCACAAATTCTTTTCCAATATGATCTTCTTTACAACCAGCAAAGTATTTCAATCCCAGACGGTTTTCGATTGCAATCAGAATCCTGCCACCTGGTTTCAGCAATCCATTGATTCTGTCAAAATATTCCGGATATGGATTCTTACTGTCCATAAAACTTCTGGCATATTCCAGCACTCCAATCAATGTCACATAATCAAATTTTTCTTTTATCTTATCCGAAACAACCTGAAAATTTCCAACTATTATCTCCAGATTAGAAGCTGTCTGATGCCTGTATGCATTAATCAGACTTCTTTTCCGGGAAAGATCATTAGACACCACCCGTGCTGCTTTTCTGCACAGAACTCCGGAAACAGCTCCACAACCGGCTCCTATCTCCAGAACAGAAGCGCCCTTGCCAAACTCATACCAGTCCAGAATGTTTTCTCGATCCGGTGACAAATGATACAGTACCGGCCAGCTTTTCTCTTTAATTATTACTTTCTGAAATTCACATTCCGGTGTTTCTTTAACGATCTGAAGAAGCCGGTCTTCAATATTTCCATCACTGTATGCATCTTCTCCATCATAATAATCCATATTAAGAAGAACTTTTCCAATATATTTTTCCATATTACCTTTCAAATATGCTCCTTTATTCATACCTGACAGAAGAATTCAGATCGAAATACCCTACTGTATCCTTCATAGAAAAAACCTCCAGGAAACAGGCATCATATAGTCTGTGATGAATCACAAGCTCTTCAAGATGATAACTTGTACAGCCAAACGATATAAGATACTGCCCGCTTTGCAGAGGCATAAATTGATCAAAACATACAGTAACCGTTTCGCCTGCTTCGACCACATCCCTGGTACAGTCTTCCAGTGCCGTATTCGTACCGGTAATTTCTGTACCTTTTCTATCCTTTATGGAAAAAGCAAAAATCGGATGTTCCAAACGCTGATGAAAATAAATTTTCATTTTAATCTGGAATTTCTGATTTTTATCCACAGAAGATGTAATCATTCCCTTATGGTCAATAATAGCAAAATCAACAATCTCAGCTGCTTTATCTCCATATTCCACCATCTTTACATTAGCAACAAGATGATCTTTCCAGAAATCTTCCGGCTTTGCAGACTCATCTCTGTTTTTTTCATCGTCTGAATTATGACTTTCTTCTGAATTGTTTATCTTTGTCTCTCCATCATATTGGTTTGCCAGAATCTTCTTGTAAATATCAACTGCCTCTGAAGACTTACCCACCAGTATCTGCTTTCCCTTATTGATCAGCAGACAGCGTTCGCAGTATTTTATTATGCTCCCCATATCATGAGATACAAACAAAATTGTTTTTCCTGCTTCTTTCAAATCATTAAATTTTCTGTAACATTTGGACTGAAAGAAAATGTCCCCTACACTCAATGCTTCATCAACAATCAGTATATCCGGATCTACATTAATTGCCACAGCAAAAGCAAGTCTTGCAAACATACCGCTGGAATATGTTTTAACCGGCTGATTAATAAATTCTCCAATTTCCGCAAAGGAAATAATATCATCCAGTTTGCCCTGCATTTCCTCTTCCGAGTATCCAAGCATAGTACCATTCAGGAAAATATTTTCAATTCCGGTATATTCCATATTGAAACCTGCACCAAGCTCCAGAATGGCACTGATCTTCCCATGCAATTCCACACTTCCGCTGGTGGGATTCAGAACTCCTGTTACAATTTTCAAAAGCGTAGATTTACCGGAACCATTTGTTCCGATAATTCCCACGCACTCACCTTTGTGCACATCCAGAGAAATATCCTCAAGCGCAAAATGATCACTGTGGTAACATTTATGTGTTAAAGAAAGGGATTCTTTCAACCGATCCATAGGCTTCTCAAACAATTTATAGACTTTACTGACATGTTGAATTGAAATTACAGTTTCCTCACTGCTCATGACATCCTCCTATAATACATCTGAAAAATGAACACGAAGCCGTTTAAATACTTTTGAACCTACCAGTCCAATAACCAACACAAATACCCAGAAATAAAGTGTGTGCCATGGATGTTCAAAAAACCAGACTCCATTCATAAAACTGTCTCTGTACCCCTGTACAATATAATACAACGGGTTTAACTTCAGGATGTTGTCCAGCCATCCCGGAATATTGGGAATTGTAGTCTTATCCCATAAAATAGGTGTTGCCCACATTCCAATATTCAAAATTACATTGATGATCTGACTAAAATCCCGGAAGAATGGCATAATTGAACATGTCAGATAAGACAGTGCCACTACCAGACAGATAAGCGCCATTGAATAATATACGATCTGAATGATATGAACTGGAGGCAGTTTCCCCATCACTGCAAACAAAAAAACAGAAAATGCAATAAAAAACAAATGAACAAATAATGCTGAAATTACTTTTACAATTGGAAGAATGCTGATTTTAAATACTACTTTTTTTACAAGATAACTGTATTCCAACAAACAATTCGAAGCACTCGGCAATGCCTCTGAGAAAAAAAACCACGGGATAATTCCGGAAACAAGCCAGCAGATATATGGATATCCTGTTGCAGCCGGCTGCACTCTTAAACCAAGCTGGAAAACCACATAATAGACAGCAACTGTTACCATAGGCTGAATAAATGCCCAGATAATTCCAAAATAAGATCCGGCAAATTTATTTTTGAAATCATTTTTTGACAGTTTCCAGATTAATCTTCGGTTCTGATAAAGCTCTTTTACAACATTCATAAGAAATACTACTCCTTACTTATGAAAATCTCTGATTCCGCCCCACTTGTGATCCTTCTCGGAGATAATCAGATCCTCTTTTGTCATTCCATCAGGCAAAGGCCATTTCACGCCAATATCCGGATCATCAAAATATAACCCTCCCTCATCATTGGGATGATAAAAATCTGTACATTTGTATGCAAATTCTGCATAATCTGATAAGACAATGAAACCGTGTGCAAAATTCTTCGGAATAAAAAATTGTTTTTTATTTTCCGCAGATAGCATCACACCAAACCATTTACCAAATGTATCTGAACCTTCGCGAAGATCAACGGCCACATCATATACAGCTCCATTTACAACTCTTACCAGTTTATCCTGAGGATAATTGATCTGAAAATGAAGTCCACGGAGAACTCCCTTTCTGGAAGCAGACTGATTATCCTGAACAAATTGAACATCAATTCCTGCTTCTTTAAAATCATTATAATTATATGTCTCCATAAAGTATCCTCTCTCATCATTAAAGACAGTAGGAGTAATCACCTTTAATCCTTCAATTTCGCATGTTTCAACTGTTATTTTTCCCATTTCTATTTCCTCTCTTTTCTTGTAGAAAAAGCAGGCATATCTCTTTTTCCTGCACTGCCTGCCTAAAATACAAGTTATTATATCATTATTTAACAGGAAACTCAAGACTCTTTCCTGCCCATAAATTTATTAAATCGGGAAATTTTATTCGTTTTTTCATTTTCCTCTTGGCATAGACCACCTTCTTTGCTACAATTTTCAAAGAACGCTAAGTTGTATTATCCAATAATTCTATAAAAGGAAAATGATTATGAAAAAAAACAATATTCCACTTAATTTTAAAGAAAAAAGCAACTCCAGAATCAGTTTTTTCAGCTCTGCTTTAGTATTGCTCATACTTTTCCTGCTAATTCAACAGATTGATTATAATCTGATCACCAAACCGGAAAAAGAAGCAGCAGAGGCGGCGGCCCTTGCTGAAAAGAAAGCTGAAGAAGCAGCCAATACTCCTCAGATTTCCACTGCCAGCGTCATTGCGGTAGGTGACAATCTGTATCACAGTAAACTGTATGAGTCCGGAGAAAATGATTCTGGCGTATGGAACTATGATCATATATACACCCATGTCCTTGACCAGATCCAGGCGGCAGATGTGGCTCTCATCGATCAGGAAACAGTTCTGACCACTGATCATGACAGCGTAAGTACCTACCCTTCCTTCGCCACACCTTCAGAAGTAGGTGATGCTATTGTGAAAGCAGGATTTGATGTAATTGAATCAGCTACCAATCATGTGGATGATTATGGTCTTGATGATATGGAACAGACTTTCCAGTTCTGGAATACCAATTATCCAGAGATTCCCGTACTGGGCATCCATCCTACTCAGGAAGACGCAGATTCCATCAAGACAAAAGAAGTAAATGGCATTACCATTGCCTTTCTGGATTATACATATGGAACCAATAATTCCGGAGCCGGAGAAGGCAATGAATTTATGATTGATATTTTCGATAAAGAAAAAGTATCTGCTGCAATACAAAAAGCAAAAGAGATCAGTGACTGTGTCATCTTTGTTGCTCACTGGGGAACAGAAGACGACTCTATGCCCAGTGAATATGAAAAGCAATGGGCAGCCTTTCTCA
>JAQYGS010000200.1 GCA_028722515.1 Clostridia bacterium
TAAAAAATCTTGTCTGCAAATGCTGGTCACTCCTGCAGGAATTTCCATTTCTGTCAATTTACTACAGCCGGAAAAGACATACTCAGAAAGACTGGTCAGGCTTGTTGGAAGTTGAAGCTCCATTAAGTTACTACAGTTAGAAAAAGCACTTTCCCCGATGCTTACCAGACCGTCTGGCAACTCGATTTTTCTCAATTCACTGCAATTAGAAAAAGTAAAATATTCTATACTGGTAACTCCTTTCGGAATGATAATTTCCGTCAGTTTACTGCAGCCGTAAAAAGCATATCCTCCGATGCTATTTACACCCTCTGGTAGTGTGATTCCAGTCAAATTACTACAGCCATAGAAGGCTGCGTCTATATTAGTCAAGCCCTCTGGAAGTTCAATTTTATTTAATTTTTTGCAATTACGAAAGGTACCATTCTCAATACTTTTCACTCCTTCCGGGATTTTAATCTCGGTCAGTTCACTGCAGCCAGAGAAGGCATCATACCCAATACTATTTACGCTTTCCGGGATTTTAATCTCGGTCAATTTGCTACAGTCCATGAATGCTTGTCCTTCGATATTTATCAGTCCCACCGGCAATTGAATCTTCCTCAGTTCACTGCAGCCTGAAAAAGTACTATATTTTATACTGGTAACTTCTGAAGGAATCCTGATCTCTTTTAATGCACTGCAATCTTGAAATGCACAATTACGAATTATCGTCAGGCTCTCCGGTAATTCTACTGTCTCCAGGCCTGTACATTCCATGAACGCTCGATCTCTTATTAAACTTACGCCGCTTGGTACAATCATACTTTTTATACTGCTGCAGCCGAAAAATGCTTTGCTTCCAATAAGCTCCAAGCCTTTCGGCAGTACAACTTCTTTTAGATTAATTGTATTGGCAAAAGTATAATCGCCAATTGAGATAATTCCCTCTTTTACTATTATCTTTTGGATTGACTCCCTATATGAATTCCAGGGAAGATCATTTTCTGAACTGTAGTCACACATTCCTCCAGTTCCTTCAAGAGCCAATTCTCCACTCTGGTACAGCGTCCATCTGATATTTTCGGTTAAATTTCCCTCGTTTATAGCAGATTCTGATCCGGCTTTTTCCGGCTCGCTGTCCATTTTATCCGGAAGATCTGGCTCTGATTCACTTCCAGATACAAAGTCCGGTTTCGACTCACTTCCAGATATAAAATCTGGCTCTGATTCACTTCCTGCTGTAAAATTTTCCTCTGCCATTTCTCCGTAATCTTCTGCATAAGCCTGAACAGAAAAGCTTGCTGAAACAATGGCAAGGCTGATTAATAATGTATTAAATATCTTTTTCATTTCCTGACACCTTCTATTTTATTTGATTCCATATAGAGAACAGTGTAAGAAATCCCCGTACCATACGGTTGGTACAGGGATATTTTCCTTTTACTTTCTGTTTATCTGTCCGTAATATGCGTTAGCCCCATGTTTTCTGAAATAGTGCTTATCCTGAAGATCCTGAGGTGCCGGCTGTACTTTGGGGTTGATCATCTCACACCGTGCAGCCATCTTGGCAACTTCCTCCAGAACTACTGCATTATGTACCGCCTCCTGTGCATCCTTGCCCCAGGCAAAAGGGCCATGATTCTTGCAGAGAACTGCAGGAATTGCTTCATAATCTTTGTCCTTAAATGTATCCAGAATGAGAAGTCCTGTATTCTTCTCATATTCTTCAAATTCTTTTCCCTGAAGGCACCGTGCACAGGGGATTTCACCATACATATAATCTGCATGGGTGGTTCCGTAACATGGAATTGCACGTCCCGCCTGTGCCCAGCTGGTTGCCCAGGAAGAATGAGTGTGGATCACTCCGCCGATCTTTGGGAAACCTTTATATAATTCCAGATGGGTGGGAGTATCAGAAGAAGGATTATATTTTCCTTCTACCTTGTGGCCTTCCAGGTCCATAACCACCATATCATCCGGAGATAACTTGTCATAATCCACACCACTTGGTTTGATTACAAAAAGTCCTGCTTCTCTGTCAATTCCACTGACATTTCCCCATGTAAAAGTAACAAGTCCGTATTTCGGAAGATCCATATTGGCTTTATAAACTTCCTCTTTTAATTTTTCCAGCATCTTTTTTCCTCCTTTTTTACTCATAAATTGGTATTTCATATCCCCAGGATCTGAGAATATTCTCCATGATCTGAACAACCTTCACTGTTTCTTCGTGAGGCATTTCCGAACATTCCAGTCTTCCTTCTTCCAGAGCTTTTATACAGGATTCTACTTCATATTCATAGCCCGTGATCTGCTTTGGCGGCAGGTAGGAAGCAGTCTCTTCATAATTTTTATTATACACGGTGATCTTCTCAGGATTATTAATATTTGTTACCTGAATGAATCCGTCCGTTCCATAGATCATTCCGTTTCTTTCCGATACAGACTGGACACTGCTGTGAAGAGATGCCATTTTATCTCCTTCAAAAACCATGGCAATGTTATCCATAAAGTCAACGCCATCCTTGAATACTGCATTGGCATGGCACTCTGTCATGGTATCTCCGAATATCATCCTGGCAAAGTTAATAGGATAAACACCTACATCAAGAAGAGCTCCTCCGGCCAGTTTTAGATCTGTAATTCTCTTCTTATCCGTAATGTTGTAATTCAGATTGGCGGTAAGAGATGTAACATGTCCGATCACTCCACTTGCGATCAGATCATCGATCATTTTTCTGGATGGCATATATCTTGTCCAGATTGCCTCGGTAATAAGAAGATTCTTTTCTTTTGCCAGATCAAAAAGTTTCCTGGCCTGGTCTGCAGTTACAGTGAAGCTCTTCTCACAGAGTACATTTTTACCTGCTTCCAGGCACATTTTGCAGCAAATGTAATGATGGGAATGAGGTGTTGCCACATACACAAGATCAACATTTTCATCTGCAAGCATTTCCTCATATGAGCCATAGGCTTTTTCTATTCCATTCTCTTTTGCAAATTTTTCTGCCTTTTCCCTGCTTCTTGATGCTACTGCATAAGCATTGGCATTTTCCATTCCGTTAAGAGTTTTTGCCATGGTAATAGCAATCCCGCCGGCTCCCATAATTCCTACTCTGATCACAATAAATCCCTCCTGTTTTTATTTTCTTAAAAATTCTACAATTGCATAAGGCTGTCCTTCCGTTTCATTAAGGCTGACAACCACTTTCTGTCCGTCATCATACACCTGTGGACAGACCCTGTCACCAAATCTTGCCTGCTTTTTATATTCTGCCCGCATCTGACCCACCAAAAAATCATCCGGCAGGAAATCCTGTGCCATACACACGTACTGACAGTTATTTACATGATGGTTGGTATCCAGATGATGCTTCTGCACAATAAAGCTTTCTTTCTTCTCCCATTGTGTGGGAAGCGTAATCTTGCGGGGTGCATATGCCATATCCAGTTTTGGCTCCAGTTTATAACCTGCCACATCCTCTTCTGTCAGTTTTTCAGGAAGTCCTGTATGGATATTTATATTCGTCCAGAAGGTATTGGCACAGGCAAGTCTTTCTCCATCCCGTGTATCCAGGGTGAAATTACGCATTCCCATAAATCCCCTGAAATCATAAGGGGCTGTACAAGTGATGATCTCCTCACCCAAAAAAGGATACCTGTTTACAATCACCTGCCATGCAGACAGCACCCATGCATGTCCTCTTTCTTTCACAGCCTGAAATCCCTGTCCAATGGATTCCGACTGAAAGGTACAGCAGTCCTGAAAATAATTCAGGATTCCCACAAGAGTCAGACATCCATCTTCACCAGTCTCACTGTATCTGACCCTGCTCTCAAAACCATATCCCACGTATTTACACCTCCTCCTGACCAGCGTTTCTTAAAAACCTTACAAACTCTTCTTCAGGAAGAGGTCTGGAATAATAAAAACCCTGTATATAGTCGATGCCTTCCCTTAACATACCTTCAATTTCTTCTTTTTCTTCAATCCCTTCTGCCACCAGTTTCATCCCCATACTGTGAACCATATTCACCACAGACTTGACGATCTGGACAGCTTTTGATGATTTAAAGAATGCTTTGGACATATCATAATCCAGTTTAACAATAGATACAGGCATATCCACTACATACATTAGGTTGGATTCCCCTTTCCCGAAATCATCCAGAGAAAAGGAAAAACCATAATTTATAAGCTTCTTCATATTTTGCAGCATAATCTTCCTGGATCTGATAGAGGCTGTTTCCGTAATCTCCAGATTAATCAGCCCGGGATGGATCTGATACCTTTCAATAATGGAAATCAATCTCTCGGCCAGATCAGCTCTTTCACACTGAATCACGGAAAGATTTACTTCTATATAGTGTATTCCCAGTTTTATTGCATCTGAATTTTTAAGGAAACAGCACACCTTCTCAAAAACGCGCTCACCCAGATCCAGAATCTGTCCATTTTCTTCCGCTACAGGAATAAATAGTCCAGGAGATAAAAGTTCTCCATCTTTTTTTCGGATTCTGACTAATGCCTCTGCGGAGGTAAAACTCAAATCATGATTAGAATAAATAGGCTGTAGAAAGACTTCCACTCTGTCCTCTTCCAGGGCTTCTGAAATTTCCTGTTCAACCAGATACTTTTCCCTGAATTTACTGATCATATCTTTATTTGTAATGATCAGTTTCCCTCTTTCATCCTCATACTCTTTCCGGATAAATGACAGACAACTGAATAATTCCTCCATATCCGAAATCTCATCGGTTACGGATGCCAGAATCAAGGATGACTTTTTGTTAAATCCATTCAGATTTCCAAAATGATTCAGGATCGTTTCTCCTGCAGATTTCAGATTCTGCGTTTTTTCACTGACAAGAACAAGACTGAGACTGATATTCTTAAACGCAAAAATGTCATCATACTGACTTGATATCTGAAGAATTTCCCGCATTATTTCATAGACATTCATTCCTGTCTCTTCCTGAAGGCCTTTATTTTCAAAGGATACCTCAAGAACATTGAAATTTATTTTTCGTTCAAACATCTGATGGAGATATTCTGTAAGAGCGTAGGAGTTAAAACACCCTAATTTTCTTTCCAGATTTGCTTCGGGATTTTCCATAAGCACAAACAGGATCAAAGCTCCTATAGCACTTGCGAAGCCTACGATCAGGATAGCATTATTACAGAACTGGATCAGTGCACTGATCATCCATATGAGCATCCAGAGAATAATAGCGAATCTTTTTCTGGGGTTTAAAATCCTGCGAAATGCATATGTAATTGTCAAAGTAGAAATAATGTACAGAGCCACAAAGATATACACTGCCATTACTGCCGAGCCAAAAGTATATACCTGATTCTCATTTTCAAAAATATGAATCGGAAGAAAAAAAACAATTATACTCTGGCCAGTTGCAAGAAGCATTAAATACAAAGTTAATTTCCTGTGCTTTTTTTCAGAAACTACATCAGTGAGAATGTAAATCAGCGCAGACCAGGCACCCCATATGAGAGATACAATATAGACCTTGCATACAAAGTAAACCAAAAACTGCGTAAGACTATACCTGTAATGTATTACAACAAGAGACAGGATATCCTCTATAAGACTTACAGTCAGGATACAAAGCACTGAGTAAAAAATCTTCTCTTTATAAAGATGGAGTGTTTTATGGCTCTTATAAAAAATAATGAGCAGGAATAATATACATAATCCGCATATCTGAAACTGTATGTTCATATCTTTTGTATCCTCCTGTTTTTTGTTTGTTGATTATTCTTCTATCTGTCTCTCAAGAAGACGTCCCACCGCCCTGGAAAGCTGCCCAGGGTTCTCAATATGGGTAAAATGATTTCCATAAATCTGCCTTGCCCCGGACTGCCCATTAGGAGAACCGTTTATTATGGCCATAACCTTGATGCCCTGACGGCGCAGTGCCTGTACTTCAACAGCCGTATCTTTCACGGCCGCCTGCTCGGAATAGTTTTCCCCAAGAGGACGTTTTTCTTTCCTGTCCGCCGGTATTCTGTGATCGTCATTGGGGCTTGCGTCCGTTAAAATAATAAGTATTTTATTTTTACATGGAGAAGCTTCCATCAGATGAGAAGCTCCCCGAAATGCAAGGCCATCCCGGTTCCATCCGGCAGCAAAATAGTCAAAGATCCTTTCTTTTGCATTAGTTTCCCCATATCCGCAAAACAGACGCAAAGCGGTGTAACCCCGCATGCTGCAGAAAGAATAAACCTGAACAGGAATGTGACACTTTTCCATACTGGAAGCGATCACATATGCCTGAGCGGCTATGACCTCCTGAACCCCAAGCCTGGAAGCAGAAGCATCCAGCATAAGATCCACGGAAAATCCTGGTCCCGGTTCTTCTGTCAGATTGGTAAAAACTCGCCCGTCCTCCAGATACAGCGCCTTCCACACAGCTGAAGGATCCAGAACTCCTCTGTGATCCGGAATTCTGAAAGGGCCTGCACACTGCAAAACTGCATTGGAAATCTGGTCGGAAAGTCTCTTCTGTGCCTGCTGATACACCAGCCGGTTTTCATTATAATGGGCAAGATTACGCTTCCTCTGAGCTCTGGCATCTCCCAGAAATTTCTCTGTCTGGGGACTTTGTTTCTTACCGGTATCATAAATACCTCTTGTAAAATAAAGGTGGCAGTTTGCATGATGGCCCGTACAGAGTGCATAGTCAATCTGTTCCATCTGTATTTTCGGATACATTGGTTCTCCCAGGCAGCTTCTGATATACTGATAATCCCCTGCAGTATCAGACTCTCCAAAATCCCCTTCCGCTTTGGAAACGCTGCCACATGAAGAACCGGAAGCGCCAGGCAGAAGTACCTGTCCATACTGTGCTTTTTTTCTGGAAAATACGGACAGAAATCTGCCCATAAAACTGGATCTGTCAATACGTCTTAAGGAGGAACCTAATCCATTAAAACGAAAATATCGGTGCAGAATATCAAGGGTCTTTTCAGAAATCTCTTCTGCTGTCATAGAGGCATCATAATTTAATTCATCGTATAAATGTCTGGCAAACGGATTGACCAGTCTATTTTCTTTCCCCAGAACTGTACGCCAGCGTGCTGACTGAAGAGAATACAGAAGATTATTCTGTGCCATCCATTCCTGTCTGGATTTACTGTATTCCTGTGCAAAAAAAGCTTCTGCACAGTCCCTTCGCAGATCTGCCAGCAGCGGGCGCTCCTTTACCTCTTTTTCATAGGTGCTGCTTTCCAGGCCAAGCCATGCAATTCCATCATAAAGGGTGGAAAAAACCGATGTTTCCAAGGCAGAAAACATACTGGTTAAAGGCTTTGTATCATACCATTTATGTACATAACCGATAATCGAATTCATATAAAAATCAGGGCTTCCATTCTGCTGATAAGCCATAAACAGCGGCTCAAAATCATATTTTTCTGCCGCAGTCCAGATCATATTCAAAGCCCTTCTCTGAGACCCATTGTATTTTCGTGAAAAACTCATGTGATCATCCCGCAAATATATCCGAAGGAGTTAATTTCTCAGAAATTCTTGCAGAAATCATATCATCCACAAGATTTCTGTCATACTCCTCAAAACTCTTATTCACAATTCCCATGTCAAGGGCTGTCTTCACAGGAAGCCCATGTTCCATCAGCTCGAGAGCATCCAGAAGACCACGAAGATCTACCATCTTGCTGGAAAGTTCCCCGTTTTCACATTTCCTGCGGATATCCATAAAAAGCAGCGTAAACTGATTCACCCAAGTATCCTTCATTGACGGAAATTCTTTTCGTATCAGTTTCTGCAGATTCTCCTTAGAAATTTCCGGCATCTGTATTACCACAAATCTGGATGCAAGAGCTTCATTTAACTCCCTGGTTCCTGCATAACCGTGATTCATTGTAGCTATAAACCTTGTATCCTCCCGGACTGTAATCCGTTCATATCCCGGAATATCAATCACATGCCGAAAATCAAGAACCGAATGCAGTACGGCAAGTGCCTCATTTCTTGCCATATTGATCTCATCCAGAATGCCAAATCCACCACCTGCTGCACATTTATATACAGGGCCTGGACGAAAAGTGACCTTCCCATCTGCAAAGGTATCCGTTCCGATCAGAAAAGAAGCATCCATATTAATATGGAAAGAAATGTTTATGCAGGGTCTTCCAAATGCAGCTGCAAGATTCTCAGAAAGTACATTCTTTCCCGTAGCCTTGGAGCCTGCAAGAAGGAGATTTTTCCCACAGAGAAGGGCAGTCAGAGCCGCTTCCCATATTTCCTTTCCATAATAAAGATAATAAGGCATAACAGAAGATCCGTCCTCACTCTGTTCAGAAGGATACTTTCTGCGAAATTCCCTCACCCCATCCAGAAGAGATTGTGAAATTCCTTCTTCCTTTAAAAAATCAAGTATATCCATTGCCGTTTCCACTTCCTGTCATCAACAGATTTTTTATATAAATCCACAGCTCTTATACAGTCATACATTTAAAAGGCTCCTTTTTTTCAGTTCAGTGAGCAGGTTTTGATACTGTACTTCATAACTGTCTATAATATACATATTATTCGGAATACTGTCAAATTCAATAACATTTTGCAGATCTAAATGTGTCCTTACCAGAATCATATAGGAACAAAATTTTATTTTGCTGGCTTTTTCTAATTTGCATATTGCTTCTTCTAATGTTTCATCTTCTTTCTGAATTTTTATTGACACAGGTCTTGCATCAATATATTCATTTAAAAATCCATCAATACCACTGTTACGACGAACAGGAACAGCATTAAAACATTTTAGAATGTTTATTTGATAATCTGTCAGATTTTTATATGCTTTTTTTCCTTTTTTCAAGAGAAGCGACTCTGTTTTTATCATAGAATTAAGACGATCATTCGCTAAAGATACAGCTTCTGGAGAAATGTCAATCCCAATATATCTTCTGTTAAGCATTTTTGCTGCAACAACAGTTGTTCCTGAACCCACAAAAGGATCAATCACCAGATCTCCTTCATTCGTTACTAATTTGATGATCTGTTCCAAAAGAATAAGCGGTTTTTGTGTCGGATAGCCAACCCTCTCTTTCGCTTTAGGATTCAAATAAGGAATTTCCCATACATCTGATAATGGAACTCCTTTTTTACTCTGCCCCAGTACAGCTTCTCCATTTTCTGTATATTTATATACAGATTTTCCTCTTTGATCACGGACACGTTCCTGTAATATCTGATCAATATTGGTTGTTTCAGAATAATCTGTATATATTCTGTTAAATTTAAAATCAGAAGTTTTACTATAAAAAAGTATTACCTGATGATTATTTAAAAGTCCTTTTCTGGAATTAGACCATCGCTTATAAGCCCATATAATTTCACTTTGAAAATTAGACATTCCAAATATATGATCCATAAGTACTTTTAGATAATGTGATGCATTTCTATCACAATGAACGAAAATACTACCAGTATTTTTTAAAACTCTTTTGCATTCACTCAGCCTGCCTTCCATATAGTCCAGATATTCTTCCATACTGATCCAGGTATCATCAAAAGAATATTCTGTTTTCTTTTGTTCAGAAACCATGCTCTGCTTCTCCTGAGTAAAAAAAGGCGGATCTAAATAAATCAAATCCGCAATATCTTCATCCATTTGTTTTAAGCAAGTTAAAGCATCGCCTAATACAACTTCATTTTCAATCACATCATTACTCCATATTTTCTAATAACTTTTTTAAATCAATGCCTGTTTGATATTTTAAGTACTCCCAGGCTTCTTCTCCCGAATAATATTCACCACCAACATTTTCATACAATTTTCTTAAATTTCTTTGTATTTTAATAGCCTGCCTTCTATTCGGTTCAAAAAACATAAGCCTGATTGGAATATATCCAGCTTCTTTAATAATTTGTATTCTTTTTTGTTCCTTTATTATATGATCTCCATCTGTTGTTGCATCTTTCCATTTAATTTCATAAGCTCTGTCACCGACAAGACAATCTATTTCCACTGTTTTAGGACTTTTATCAATGGTATTTTGAAGTTTGACTTTTATTTAAGCATTTGGATATACTTGTTTCAGACACTCAATCGTTAAATCCTCAAGCATAGAGCCAGCATATTTATACAAAAAACGTCCCACATTTTGTTGTAAATCTATCTGATACCCCTGCTCTTTCGTAAAACCTAATACCTGATATATCAAATAGTGGTTTGTATTATCCTGTTCCATTTCCATTTCCCGGTCTCTGATTTTTTTATGTAACTTTTCCCTGTACTCTAATACAATTTGGAACAACCTATCCTTTTCAACCATAAATTAACCCAGCCTCCATTTGAATATTAACTCATACATTTTACAATTAATCATTATCAGCTTGTTATTGCAATTTTACATAAAGATAAACATTCTGAAAGGCATCCGTGAAGTTCTTAGCCGGAATAACTTCTAGTATCACAGGGCGATATTCATCTCCCACCCTGCGGTTGTATGTGAAGCAGAAATATTTCTCACCTTTCTGGAAATGGAGACGCAGATTGGAGGGCCTGGTGGCTGTTATAAAGGCATCACGATCCTTCTTAGCCACCATGCCTGACCTGGCAAAATCATAAAGCCACGAGCTGAATTTTTCTGTAAAACCGCAGCCAGAATCCTGTTCATTCAGATCCATCTTTATGATCTTAAACTCTTCCGTAACAAGATCTGCCTGTATAATCTTAAGATAATTTTCGCTCAATGCCTCGAAGGCTTCACTCTGTGTACGTCGGTCAATTCCATTTATAAGATAGAAATTCTCTTTATTTCGGTACATCATCCTGTCAGCCTCTTCTTTAATCTGTTCAATCTCCAGACCGGAATATCCCTGTGAAGTACAATACCCTGCCGAAATACTGAAAGAGTACGGATAATCCTTATCCAATTCAAAGGCATACCGGCTTATTTTCTCGCAGATAGCTTTCGGATCCACATTCGGAGCAGTAAGTATGGCAGCGAACTCATCGCCACCGGTGCGGTAGCAGTTCCCCAATCCTTTTACAGCCTTTGAAATACATTCTGCCGCATTGCAGATCATCTCATCCCCTGCGCTGTGCCCGTAAGTATCATTAACAGTTTTCAGACCATTTACATCCATGGAAAACAGAATAAAATTCTCAGGCAGAACCGGCTGTTTTCTCAGTTCAGAGATAGCATATTCAAAAGTCAGGCGGTTGGGCAGGCCTGTCAGCACATCCGTTTCCGTCATCTTTTTCATAAGCATGGTATAATGATAGTTGTCAGTTATATCACTGAGCACAATAAGATGCCCGCGCAGCCTGCCATCTTTCATCAGTTTTCTGTACTCAGGCCTGTAAACACGCTCCCCAATGGTCACCACTTCATTTCTGTGGCAGGATTCAAGAAGACCTGAGATCACAGCTTCTCCTTCTGTTTTCAAATTTGGATAGAATTCCAGTGCCGGCTGGTTGGAATAGATAATATAATTATCTTCATCCATTGCAATAATTCCTGCTGAAAGATTGTCTGCCACATAGTCACGTACCAGTGCCAGCGTATCCAAAAGATCATATCTTGATAGTGCCACAGCCATAAGAACCATTGTAATCATATAGGATATGGATGTAGTGTCGTACCCTTTTGATACTCCGGAAAGAAAGACCGCAAACCCTGCAATAGCACACAATGCGCATACCAGCAGATAATGCATCTGAATACGGCGTTTACGCCGTGGTTCATGAAGCATCTTATAAATTACTATCGCCAGTATTCCCAACAGATACAAAACAAGTATTACTGTGTAAATATTATACATGATTCCGTGTCCGTAAATATTATGGGGAAACATCCCCTCAGTCGTGTATGTAATACTTGTATAAAAAAGTTTCTGATAACGGCATGTAAAAACAAGCAGGGCAATAAAAATATGAAAAGCTGCCATAATAAGTTTCACTGTCCGGCACAGATAAATCTCACAGTACTGCAGTACAAACAGAAAAAAGGAAAAAGGTATAAACACCTTGCCAAGGTATGCCACACGGGTGCCAAGCAAGGCAGAATTGCTGTCTGATGCTGTCATCTCGATAAGATAGCCGATGTTATTAATTAAAGTGGCAATACTGAAAAGAAACAGGTAGGAATATTCTCTTCCCTTCCAGCGGGTGAAAAGGTAAACAGAACCTGCTATCAGTGCCACGATACTGATAATCTGCAGTAGAACCAGGATTTCAAAAGTCTCCATAATATAAGTTTACATATTCCTTTCTGGTTGATTTCTATACATATTTTGATGCCAACATCGCAATTTGTCAAGAGTTTCTGACAGCTGCAGCCTCTACTTTTTCCAGTATATTACAGCTTCCACTGTATCTTTATCTCTCCCGGAAAAACTTTTATTATATTGATCATTTTATCCACTGTAAAGCGCTTTTCGTCAAAGCTGATCTTCTCCCAGTTACTGATATTGGATACTACTCTTTCCAGTTCTTCCACTTCATTATATAATGGGTTTTCATTTACTTTTGTATATCCCACCGATGCCTGAGCATCTCTTAATTTCTTAACCATTTCCTGGTAAACATGATTTTCCACATCTTCTGTATATACCTTGCCACATCCGGGACATGCTTTATTATTCAGCCTCTTTGTACATCTCAGATACTGTTTTCCTGACTGTATTTTTACACTCATAAGAGCATAGCCGCAATTTCCACACTTAATTTTTCCTGCAAGCCATGTATTAACCGCTTTACGGTTCGCCTGGTTAGTTTTGTTCCCCATAATCTTAATTCTGCAGCTCAGCCATAGTTCAGAAGAAACCAGCCCCTCATGGGGTGCCACTACAAGCATATGCCCTTTCAGGTTCTTTAATTTATCCGTAGTGCTGTCCCTTCCCTGATAAAGATAACAGCCGTGAACCCCGTCGAACTGCTCTGTATTATTTACAATATCAGTTCCCTGATCTTTAAAGAAACGGTAAATATCCATATCAGCCCGCACATAAACCGGATTTCTGAGCATCTGTGCAAGCATTGGCCGAATCAGTTCTTTTCCATAAAAAAGAACCCCCTTTTCTGTAAAATACCTGGTAATGTCCCCATAAGAGGTTTCCGGTTTTGCATACATCTGAAAAATCTCTCTTACAATTTCTGCTTCCTCCGGCTGTTCGACCAGCTTCTTAGTATGAATCCCTTCCATTATAATTTCCTGCAGCCGAAAACCGTAAGGCGGTTTCCCACCCATCCGAAAGCCTTTCCGGCTTCTGGAATAATAGGCATCACTCACACGCTTCTGGATCGTTTCTCTCTCCAGCTGGGCGAAAACAATACAAATATTCAGCATAGCTCTTCCCATTGGTGTAGATGTATCAAATTTTTCCGTAGAAGAAACAAACTCAACCTGATGCTGCTGAAACATTTCCATCATATTGGAAAAATCCAAAATGGATCTGCTGATCCGATCCAGTTTATATACAATCACTTTTTTCACCTCACCTCTGCGAATATCCATAAAAAGCTGCTGAAGCTGAGGACGTACGGTATTCTTGCCACTGTACCCTCTGTCTTTATATTCCCTGAAAACTTCACCTTTCAGTTCATACTTGCAGAATTCAATCTGGCTTTCAATAGAAATACTATCAACTCTGTCTACCGACTGCCTTGCATAAATTGCATTTACTCTTTCCATAAATGTCCTCCTTTGTAAGAATATTTAATATAAATTATTTTTTTTGCAATGTAATTAAGATAACAAATATCCAAATTTGTGTAAATCAATCTTTTTGCAGTAAAAATTTGTAGATTTTTCATTTGCGTACACTTATAATTCATTTATGCACACGAATCATACAAAAGGAGGAACAATATGCGCAGAAAATGTACAGAAACCCTGCTTCGCTGGAAAAAAAACCTTCACCGCAAGCCTCTGATTCTTCAGGGAATCCGTCAATCAGGCAAGACATGGCTTCTTCGCGATTTTGGAACCAGGCAGTATAAAAATACCATATATATTAATCTGGAAACAGACCGCTCCGTCCGGGATTATCTGTCTGTTCCCAGGCAGCCCCAGGATGTACTGCTCTTTCTGGAAACTTACTGTGAAACACCCCTTTATCCTGAAGATTCTCTTCTGATCCTTGATAACCTTCAGTGTGTTCCCGGGATTTCCACACTTCTCCTCTCTATTTCACTGTATCATCCACAATACCATATCACTGCCATAGAAAGAGGATTCCTGGGAAAATATGATGAAAATGACTTTGAAGTTGTGAAGCTTTACCCTCTGGATTTTGAAGAATTTCTCTGGGCAAATTCCGAATTCGGCCTTTCAAAGGAAATACGCGCCCATTATTCTGCCCGCCTTCCTATGGGAAAAGAACTTCATGCAAAAGCACTCTCTCAGTTTCAGCTTTATCTGGTCATTGGCGGAATGCCCCTTTCCATACTTGAATACCGAAAAGAGAAAAAGCTTCTGATGGTGCCGGACGTACAGCAGAAAATTCTGGACTTATTTCTGGCAGACATTGCAGCCCGGGCTTCGGAGGGGACAGCACATCACATCCGCAAGTGCTGGCTTTCCATCCCTTCTCAGCTTGGCAGGTCCGGCAGTAAATTTCAATATGGACAGGTTTCCCAAAATGGCACTGCCAGATTATATCAAAAACCAATACGCTGGCTGACCGATATGGGCTATGCCTGCCTCTGCCCCATGTACAAAGCAGTTTCTGAAAAAACCTCCTCTTTCCATTTATATTTTCCCGATACCGGTCTGTGTACCCGTCAGCTGTCCATTCCTGCCTATGTACTTCTGACCGGTGAAGAGACTCCAGCTACTCGTGCGTGCGTAGAAAACTTCCTGGCTCAGCAATTTAACCAAAATGGTTTCTCTCTTTCCTGCTGGTCCAGTCAAAATCAGGCTGAAGTCCCCTTTGTCCTTCAGAAAAATAATGAGTGCATTGCCGTTGATTACCGTCTCACTCCCCGCCTCAGGAAACGCAGCCTGTCACGAATGAAAGACCTCTTCCCCGCAGATCACATGTTTCTGATTTCCACAGAAGATTTCAGGACAAAAGAAAGCTACGACATAATACCATTTTATGCCACATTCTGTATTTAATTAAAATTATCCGGGTTGAAAGTTCCTATTCCTATAAGTATATTTTTTATGTAAATATACTTAATTTTCGTATTTAAAAATTATATTTCGGTGTCGTTTTTTCTCCTTTTTTGTATAAAATTGTACCTGTAAATTTCCAGGTGTAACCTGTAAAACGCGGCAAGGGGAACTATTATCATGACAAAGATTAAAAACACAAAGAAGGGCATGGCAAAGAAAACGCTGAGCATTTCTCTCGTTGCCGCAATGCTGGCCACTTCCAATGTTCCGGTATGGGCCGACGAGTTCAGCGATGGTACAGA
>JAQYGS010000201.1 GCA_028722515.1 Clostridia bacterium
AAAACTGCCGGATATAGCAAAGCGACACTTTATGTTTATTTTAAAAACAAAGAGGAAATTATTGCCGCATTGGTAATGGAGAGTATGAAAAAGCTATACATATATATTGCTGATTCGCTGGAACAGTATACAACAACCCGAAAACGCTATGAACATATCTGCCAGGGATTGGTAAATTATCAAAAAGAATTTCCTTTCTATTTTGAAATGGCTCTGGACCGGATTGAAATTCAAACAAAAAATCCGGACAGTCTGATGGAAGAAACAGAAAACTGGAAGACTGGCGAGAAGATCAATGAAAAACTGAAAGTTTTTCTGCAAGAGGGAATCAACGCAGGTGAACTTCGGGCGGATATTGAAATTATACCGACTATTTTTGCATTCTGGGGAATGCTTTCAGGTCTTATTCAGATTGCAGTTAAAAAAGAAGCATATATTAAAGAAACAATCGGGTTGACTCAGGATAAGTTTCTGGAATATGGATTTGAGATGCTTTACCAATCTATTACAAATAAAAAGGGGGACTAATAATGATTGCTATTTATTTAAGTGGTACAGGAAATACAAAGCATTGCCTTGAGCTGTTGCTTCAGACATTAAACGAGCCGTCTGTTATGATTCCAATGGATAATGAACTGTCAGGTGATGTGATCTTAGAACATAATATGGTCATTCTGGCATACCCCACACAGTTTTCTAATATTCCATTTATGGTGCGCGACTTTATCGAAAGGAATGCATCTGTATGGCGTGGAAAGAAAGTGTTCTGCCTGGCTACAATGGGACTTTTCAGTGGTGATGCCACCGGATGCGCGGCAAGGCTTCTTAAAAAGTATGGTGCAGATATTATTGGAGGATTACAGGTGCGGATGCCGGATTCTGTCTGTGACCATAAAGCACTCAAAAAGTCCAGAGAGGACAATTTGAAAATCATTCAGGCAGCGGAACTGAAGATCAAGAAAGCCGCCTTGAAAATGAATGCAGGCACATTTTTGCGAGAGGGTCTGAGCTTCTTTGCGCATATGGCAGGGTTATTCGGACAACGCCTGTGGTTCTATTCCAAGACAAAACAGTACTCGGATAAGTTGAAAATCAGTGATGCCTGCATAGGCTGTGGATTATGTGCCAAAGTTTGTCCTATGAAAAATATTATCATGAAAAACAAAAAAGCATATGCGCAGGGAAAATGTACTATGTGCTATGGCTGCATCAGTCTGTGTCCCAGAAAGGCAATCACCCTTCTTGGAAATCAGGTTGTGGAGCAGTATCGGTATGATAAGATGTCATGATTCCGGTACCTGTCCCCAGAATTTATTTTTAAAGAAATCCATAGCAGGACCGAAAATCAGAGCTGCAATGATGGTTCCTTCCCTTAATGTCCAGGGCGTTTTTGAAATCAGAGTCAGAAGTACAGTGATGATTACCAGAAAGATATCGATTCGTCTTCTGAGTGTTCCCATAGTGATTCCCATACGCTCTGCAACCAGCTGAATGAAACCTTCCATGGAAGTTCGCACAAAGTGTGTTTCCAGAACCAGTGTGCATCCGAATGCTCCAACCAGGAATGATATTGTTGACAGGATGAGCTTGACAGGATATATTGTTATAGTCATATTTTTTAACAGAGTGTATAAAACAAAATTTAATACCACACCCCCGAATGTGATGTTGATGATCTGCAGCAATTCTATTTTTCGGAAATTCTTTTTTTCCAGTACAATCTGACCTATCAGGAAACTTCCATGGAAGAATATTGCTACTGTTCCTACTTTAACATGCAGGATGTTAGACAGGGTATTTATGGCAGCGTCTACCGGAAGTACTCCAATTCCACATTTGATCGCAACACCTACGGCCGCGTAAATCAGAAAAATTCCTGCCAGTGTAGTCATTATTTTTTTAAACATCTTTGTTCTCTCCCTTAAATGGTGGTTCTTTTTGTTCTATTATATATCAGAAAAAGATTTTTTTAAATAACAGTTTAACCGGGAGTTCGGAATTTTTTGGGCTGCAAAACATGTTCCTGAAAATTATTCGACCCAAAATGCAAATTATTCGTATAAACACTTGTAGAGGTCTTTTATAACATATGGAGATACTATATGAAAGAAAATAAGAATATCAAAGGAGTAAAAATTCAGACATTTAATACCAGAGTGATCATTCTCTGTGGTTTTCTTTTTGTGATTCTAATTTATGCAACAGCATTACTGCCTTCCAGATATAATGCGCTTATTAAGGATACTGATCAGTATATAAACTTCCAGAAAGATGCCCAGATGGTTAATGACGCATCTGATTATTTGACAGAGCAGGTGAGGATGTATGTGGAAAGTGAAAATATCCGGTATATGGAGAATTATTTTGAAGAGGTAAATGAAACAAAACGCCGGGAGAAAGCTCTGGAAGAGCTGAAAAAGTGCAGCACGGATGAAAATGCAAAAGATTCTCTGGAGGCTGCGGTCAGAAGTTCAAAAGATTTAATGAAACAGGAAATATATGCAATGAAGCTTGTTTTAGTGGCCGATGGGTATGATGACATGGAATCTTTGCCTGAGAAAATAAGGGAAACACAGTTGACAACATCGGATGCTGTTTTAAAACCGGAGGAGATGAAAGAAAAGGCACGGAAAATTGTATTCAGTGAAGAATATGAAAACTCAAAAGAACAGATCTATAGTTACTTATCCGGTTATGTAGATAATATTACAGGAAGAATAAAGATACAGCAGGAAAAAAGTGTAAAGAGTCTGGGAGACATCCTGGTCTTTCAGCGGATTTTTATTATTCTTCTCTTTACAGTCAGTATCCTTACTTTTGTGGTTATTACAAAACTTATCGTCAAACCTCTCAGTATGCACATCAGGAATATCAGGGAAAATATTCCTTTGGAGGTCACAGGTTCTTATGAATGCAAATATCTTGCTCTTACATACAATGAAATTTATGAACAAAATGCTGCCAGAGAGCAAATGCTGCTTCAGAAAGCAGAATATGATTCTCTGACCGGACTGTTAAATCGCGGTGCATTTGAAGAAATAAAGAAGTTACTGAAAGAAAATCCTTTTCCCATTGCGCTGGCAGTGATAGATATCGACAAATTTAAAGATGTTAATGATCAGAACGGTCATGAAACCGGTGATGAGGTCCTGAAAACAGTGGCTTCTTATTTGAAACAAAGTTTTCGTTCCTGCGATTATGTGATCCGCCTGGGCGGTGATGAGTTTGTGGTTATTATCACGAATATAAAATCAGAAAACCAGCAGGCCATAAGAAGAAAATTTGTTAATATCAACAAAATTCTTAAAAAGTCAGAGGATATAATTCCCCAGGTGTCCATCAGTGTGGGAATTGCGTTTTCTTTAAATGGATATACAGATGATCTGTTTGGAAAAGCAGATACAATGCTGTATGAGGCGAAGAACAACGGAAGAAGCGGATGCAGGATTTATGGTGAAAGATGAATCAACAAAGGCTATCGGTGATCCTGACGCCCCATCTTACAGACACTGACGAAGATCAGGATGAGAGAAAGAAGGCAGTTAAAGTGAAGAAATATAATACTGAAAAGAAGGAACTGTTGGAACGTAGTTCTGTACTGATTGGAAAAAAATTTAGACAGATCTATTTACCTGCCTGTTGCTGTTCCTTGTCAAATATAATAGTGATTGCCATTGATTCTGTTGTTGCGGGCAGATTGATTGGCGCCACTGCCCTTGCAGCGGTTACTTTGTTTATGCCGGTCAGAAGTATGGATGAAGTTATCTTTGACCTATGTGGCAGCGGTATGACAACTAATATTGGTAAGCTTCGCGGTGCACATGAAGTGGAAAAATCAAATCAGTTTTTTACGTTTACTCTTCTTCGGATGCTGTGCGTATACCTGTTTTTCTGTTCATTTCTGCTGCTGTTTGCACGTCCTGTTCTGGCCTTTTTCTCGGATGATGAGAAGCTTATAACTATGGCATTGGAATACTTTTATCCAATGGTGTCTGCTATGCCGTTTATGTCTCTTATGACGGGTTTAAAGAAGGTATTCCGGATTGATGGAAGACCCACCTTTTTTTCATCTATCAGTGTGGTTGAGAGCGTTACCAATACTATTCTGGATTTTGTATTTGTACAGTATTTCACCCTTGGAATCAGGGGACTGGCTTATGCAACCATTATCAGTTCCCTGTTCAGTTCTGCGATTATGCTGACCCATGTTTTTATGGGAAAATGTTCTTTAAGACTGGATTTTCGTATTTTGAAAGACTGGAAAACCTGCCGGCAATATCGTAAAAATATGATAAAGTCAGGACAGGCGTATGCAATTAATGACGGATTTGGTGTATTGACCAATTCATTTATGAATAAGCTTATTGTTTCAGTTGGTGGAAGCGTAGGTCTGGCCGCTTATGGGATTTTTAATACACTTAATAATATCTGTGGCTCTTTAACATTGTCAATATCGACCAGTACTTCGCTTCTGGGAGGTGTCTTTTACGGGGAAGGCGATTTGGAAGGCGTGAAAATAGTGCTTCGTCGTGCCAGAATTTTAATCAGCAGGATTACTGTCTTTCTTGTGGTATTTATTGAACTTTTTGCAGGGGTGATTCTTCTTTTTTATCAGGTGAGAGATCCATTACAGCTTTCCATGGGATATGCTGCTTTACGGATAGGCTGTCTGTCTTTTCTGTTTTATGGATTCATATGGGTATATATCCAGTATCTGGTAGCTGTTGAAAAGGAAAAATTTGCAACTTTTCTTTCAGTTCTTGAACTTGGACTTAAATTACCAATCGCGTGGATAGGAGCTTATTTCTTTGGAATGAATGGAATCTGGATCAGTTTTGTAATAGTAGAAATGCTGGCATTTCTTCCTGTTTTTTATCAACAGTTAAAGAGAAATCTTTATTTCCTGCCAGATATCGATACTTCTCAGCTGCATTCTTTTTCTTTCGTACTATCGGAGGAAAATACAGTTAAGGCTTCCAGATTTTCAGAGAAAGCTGTTGTTGATGGTGGATTTCCGAAAATTCTTGCTAACCGGGTGGCACTTCTGATAGAAGAGAGTGGAATTTACATATTGAATGAAAATAAGGATAGCAGTAGATCCGTAAATTGTGAAATACGAATTCGTGTTCTTGAGAATAAACTATATGTTGTTGTCTGTGATGATGGAAAACTGTTTAATCCAATATGTGAAGTAAAGAAAAATGGCTTTCGGGAGCCAGAAAATATGGAGCAGCTTATGTTGAAT
This sequence comes from Clostridia bacterium, assembly GCA_028722515.1. Classification (GTDB taxonomy): domain Bacteria; phylum Bacillota; class Clostridia; order Lachnospirales; family Lachnospiraceae; genus Blautia_A. The sequence continues at coordinate 5,246 of JAQYGS010000201.1, forward strand.
GCTTTTTCCAGCCAGGTTACATATGACAGAATTTTGGAGCTGAACTATCTTGTGCTATGTTGCCAGGAAAAGGAAGGGTAGTTATATAAAATACATAAGAAAGAAAGGAAGGAAGAAGATGAATTATTTAAAAAAGTTTTTTGCAGTTTCTATGGCAAGTAGTATGATATTAAGCCTTGCTGCCTGTGGAGGTTCTGACGGAAAGAACAATGCTCCAGATGTAAAAGAAGAAAACGCATCTGTAGAAGAGACTTCTGTATACCGTCAGCTATATTCGATGGAAGCGACTTCATTGAATTATCTTACGGCATACAGTCTGACAGATTATTCCATTGGAGCCAATGTGGTGGATTGCCTGGTAGAGTACGATCAGTATGGTAATGTGATACCTTCACTTGCCGAGAGATGGGAGCATAATGATGATATGACGCAATGGACCTTTCATATTCGGAAAGGTGTGAAGTGGGTGGATAAGAATGGAAAAGAAATTGCAGATGTAACGGCTGCTGACTGGGTAACAGCAGCACGCTATGTAAATGACGCACATAATGCATCGGATGTGCAATATATGTACAATACCGGAGCCATTGTTCATAATGCTCAGAAATACTATGATTATACGGCTTATCTGCTTACGTTGGAAACTCTTGGCCTTAAGGAAGGAGAAGAGGCGGTGGATGAGGAGGGTAATATTATTGAACCGGTAGATCCTGTCAGTGAGGATGATATTGGTGTTTCAGCAACAGATGATTATACTCTGGTATATACCCTGGATCAGCCATGTCCATTCTTTTTAAGTATACTTTCTTATACTTCCTATATGCCGGTTTATGAACCATTCCTTCAGGAACAGGGCAGCGGCTTTGGCCTGGACAATGACAGTCTGCTTTATAACGGTGCTTATATTTTAACTGATTTTGAGCCTCAGTATCAGCATATTCTTAAGAAGAATCCATCCTATTGGGATAAGGATAATGTTTATATTGATGAAATCCATCAGATTTATAATGCGGAAGAACGCAATGTTGCTGTCAGTATGTATCAGAACAAAGAAGTAGATTTTGCAGTGGTTCCTTCAGACTTACTGGACTCTATGATGAAAGATGAAAAGACGAAAGATATGATTCATTGCTCTCGTCCTAATAATTCTTTCAGTTATTTTTTCTGCTTTAATTTTGACCCTCAGTTTGATACAGAATATGAGCCAGATAACTGGAAGATTGCTGTTAATAATGAGAATTTCCGAAAATCTATTATGGCTGGTCTGGATCGGATGAAGGCATTGACCGTTTCCAATCCGTATCATCCGGAGATTTTGCTTAATAATACAATTACTCCTTCTGATTTTGCTGTTGGAGCAGGAAAAGATTATACCCAATATGAAAGTCTGGCACCATATACTGGCGGGGACAGCTTTGACGCAGATCAGGCATTGAAATACCGGGATACAGCCAGAGAAGAGCTTTCTTCAGAGGGAGTTACCTTCCCGATTAAGGTACTTATGCCATATAATCCTTCGTATGCCGAATGGGGAAAAGAGTGTCAGGTAATCGAGCAGCAGTTGGAAGGCTTACTGGGAGATGATTACATTGACATTATCATAGAAGCAGGACCGGAAACAGGATTTTTGTCCAGTGTGCGTCGTAGCGGTAAATATGCACTGATGAAGTGTAACTGGGGCGCCGATTATGCAGATCCACAGACTTGGACGGAGCCTTTTGGTGAGAGCAACAGTTATTGTTTCTGGGAAAAAAGTGAAGATGAGGATACTGCAACTCTGTATCAGAATTATACCAGTCAGGTGGCTCTTGCCTCTTCCATTTACAAGGATGAAGAAGAAAGGTATTCTGCTTTTGCAGAGGCGGAAGCTATGCTTATAGAGCATGCAATTGCCATTCCTTACAGCATTCATCAGGACAGTGCCTATGAAATGTCTAATTTAAATCCGTTTGAAGGGGAGTATGCTCTTTATGGAGTAGTCCGGGAGCGTTTTAAATATAAGAAATTATATGATACTTCCATGAGTATGGAGGAATATGAGGCTGCCAGTGAGAAATGGAAGGAAGAAAAGAAATGACTACGGTAAAATACGTCTTAAGACGTGTATTACATGCATTTGCCACATTATTTATTGTTGTATGTATTGTGTTTGTCCTGTTGCGTTGGATGCCGGTGGAAGGTTATTTTAATAATTTTGAAAGAATGAGTGATACAGCTATTCAGGTATCCTTACAGAAACAAGGACTTACGGAACCAGTTCCGGTACAGATTTACAAGTATTTTGGAAGACTTCTGAAGGGAGACTTAGGGGTATCCAACCGATATCGTCAGGGATACCCCATTTCCCGGATCATTGCACAGAAAGCACCCGTTTCAATCCGTCTGGGAGTTATCAGTCTGGCTATTTCTCTGGTGGCAGGCTTGATTCTTGGTATTCTGATGGCCCGTTCTTCTCAGACCCGGTGGAAACTTCTGGATAAATTTGGTACGGTCTTTATTGTACTGACTCAGGCAGTTCCTGCGTCAGTTTACTGTCTGCTGATTCAGTTATATGGAACAGGAATTCTGGGTTTTTCAATGCTTTATGATGAAAAAAATCCTGTGACATGGATTCTTCCGATTTTTTCCCTGTCAATTGGAAATGCTGCTTATTATGCCATGTGGCTGCGCCGCTACATGCTGGATGAATCTAATCGGGATTATATTCGTCTGGCACGGGCAAAAGGTGTTTCTGAAGGTAAAATAGTTGGAAGTCATATATTTCGTAACGCGATTGTTCCTTTAGCCCAGTACATTCCACAGTCAATTATGCTTACTCTTGTAGGTTCTCTGTATGTAGAAAGCCTGTATTCCATTCCAGGAATGGGTGGGCTGCTTGTTCAGGTCATAAAGCTGCAGGATAATACTATGGTGCAGGCTTTGGTACTTATCTATTCTGCATTGTCTGTGCTTGGGCTTTTATTTGGCGATTTGGTAATGGCTTTTTTGGACCCACGGATTAGTTTTGAAAAGAAAGAGGGTATTCGCCGATGATGAGTATTCGAGACAGAAAGACGGAGTGCTATGAAAAAATGTCAGAGGAAGAGCTGTTTACACTTGCAGAATTTGATTCTTCTTCTGCTGAAAATGTCAATTATTCGAATTACTCCTATTGGAGATCTACAGTAAGGACTTTTATCAAGAATAAGCCGGCAGTAGTGTTTATGGCAATTATAATGGTTGTACTGTTATTTACCTTTATTCAGCCTTTGCTTCCAGGTCAGCGAGATCCAAAAGCCATTAATAATGATCCGGAAACGGGTATACAGATAATTAACCGCTCTCCGGATAAAGAATTTTGGTTTGGAACCAATTCTATCGGGCAGGATCTGTGGGCAAGAACATGGGCAGGAACTCGTACCAGTCTTGGAATTGGCTTTGCAGTTGCATGCTTTGAGGTCATTTTTGGAACGATAATTGGAATTCTGTGGGGATATTGCCGCAGACTGGATCCATTTTTAACAGAGATATATAATATTTTTGATAATATTCCACAGACATTGATCTTAATTCTTTTTTCTTATATAATGCGCCCAGGTGTAGGAACTATTATTTTTGCATTATGTTTGACAGGATGGCTTGGAATGGCTCGCTTTGTTCGTAATCAAATTGTGATCTTACGAGACAGAGAATACAATCTTGCTTCCAGATGTCTGGGTACCTCTTTTATCCGTATTGTTACCAGAAATCTGCTTCCTTATCTGGTATCGGTCATTTCACTTCGTATGTCACTGGCAATTCCCTCTGCCATTGGCAATGAAGTATTTGTTACATATATTGGGGTGGGTCTGCAGACAGATATTCCGTCTCTGGGAAATCTGCTGCGTGATGGTTTTGCATTGATGAGCCATCCAGATCTTCGTTATCAGCTTCTATTTCCCACAATAGTACTTTCGGTAATTACGGTTTCGTTTTACATTGTGGGAAATGCTTTTGCCGATGCATCAAATCCAAGAAATCACATGTAGGGAGGAAAAGATGATGGGACAATCCCAAACGCTTATTTCCATACAGGATTTAAAGTTTTGTTTTAATATGAGAAATCAGGTAATCCATGCTCTTCGTGGAATAACACTGGATATATATAAGGGAGAGTGTCTCACTATTGTGGGCGAATCTGGCTCGGGAAAAAGTGTTTTAGTAAAGTGCCTGATGGGACTGAATGACAGTAATGGTTATGTGGAAAAGGGAAAGATCTTATATAATGGGATGGATCTGGCACAGCTGAAATCAGAACGTGAATGGCAAAGGCTGCGGGGCTGTAAGATCGCTATGGTGCCTCAGAATCCGGTGGCCAGTCTGAATCCTCTGAAAACCATTGGATGGCAGATTGAGGAAGCAGTAAAGCTACATGAGGGACTTAAGGGAAATGAAGCAAAGCAAGAAGTGTACCGTCTTTTGGAAGAAGTGGGTATTTCAGATCCTCAACTTCGTTATCATCAATTTCCGCATGAGTTTTCCGGTGGAATGTGCCAGAGAACTGTGCTGGCCATTGCACTGGCCTGTCGGCCGGAAGTATTGATCTGTGATGAACCTACCACTGCTTTGGATGTGACGATTCAGGCGCAGATTCTGAACCTTATAAGAAATCTGGAAATAAAATATGGTCTGACTACGATTTATATTACTCATGATCTGGGTGTGGCAGCCAATGTAGCTGATCGAATTGCAGTTATGTATGCGGGAGATATTGTAGAAACAGGTCTTTGTCAGGAGATTTTTTATGATCCCAGGCATCCCTATACATGGGCACTTCTTTCAAGTCTTCCTCAATTAAACGTGAAAGGAAAAACAATCAGCACAATAGAAGGTACACCACCCAGTTTGATTGGGAAAATTCAGGGAGATGCCTTTGCACCCCGCAATCCCTATGCATTGAAGATAGATTATGTTAAAAGACCACCTGTATTCCCGGTTACAGATACCCATTGGGCCAGGACATGGTTAATGGACTCAAGGGCGCCTGTAGTGGAACCACCGGAGTATATTAAAAAGTTGCGTGAAAAGGGAAAAAGTACAGGAATTATACCATGAAAAGGAGAGGAAAGTCAGCATGACGGAATATAAAAAACTTCTGGAGATTGACAAAATCCGGGTAGAATTCGGCAAAAAACACAATCCTTTTGTGGCAGTAGACAATGTTTCTTTTGATATTTATCAGGGAGAGACCTTCGGTTTGGTTGGAGAGTCCGGATCGGGCAAAACAACCATAGGCCGTGCTATCGTCAGGGCAAATGCACTTACATCTGGAGAAATACGGATGAATGGAAAGCGCATTTCCGGTAAATTGTCTTCAAAAGAAGACCGACAGGTTACCAGAAATGTACAGATGATCTTTCAAGATCCGGTAAATTCCCTGAATGAGCGGGCAAAAGTAGGCTATATTGTAGCAGAAGGCCTGTATGCCAGAGGACGTCACTATACCCACAAACAACGTGAGGATATGGTGAATCAGGCATTAAAAGACGTGGGACTGCTTCCGGAATCTGCCAGTCGTTTTCCTCATGAATTTTCTGGTGGACAGCAGCAACGTATAGGCATTGCCCGTGCTCTTATAGTAAATCCCAGCCTGATTGTAGCGGACGAACCGATTTCGGCACTGGACATGTCTGTCCGTGCTCAGGTGCTGAATTTATTGATACGGCTAAAGAAGGAACGGGGACTGACCTATCTATTCATCGCCCACGACCTGTCATCCATCCGTTTTGTCTGCGACAGGGTTGCAGTAATCAGAAAAGGCAGAATTATGGAACTGGCAGAGAGTGAACAGTTATTTTTGCATCCCCTGCATCCATACACAAGAGCACTTTTGTCAGCTGTTCCACAGCCGGATCCTATTGCTGAACGCAGTAAGAAACTGCTGGTTTATGATCCTTCTATTCACAATTATGAAAGCGATAAACCTTTATGGACTGAAATTGAACCCGGACATTTTATATATGCTAATCAGGCAGAACTGGAAAAATACCGGGAACTGCTAGGATAATTTTCATAACGGCCAGGCTTATTTTTCCTATACTGCAAAGATCCGAAAGCAAAGATGTTTTTTTATTGCAGAGAATATAAATTGGATTTATAATCAGACATAACAGAAAGTGAGGGAAAAATATGTTAGCAACTATGAATGATGTATTGCTGCCTGCAAAAAAAGGCGGCTACGGGGTGGGATTTTTTAATGCAGTAGATGTGGAAATGGCAAGAGCTGTAATAGAAACAGCAGAAGAACTGAATGCGCCTGTTATGATCGGAACAGCGGAGGTTCTTCTTCCTGCCATGAGTCTGGAACGTGTGGCAGAATACCTTATTCCTATGGCACAGAAGGCAAAAGTCCCTGTAGTGGTCCATTATGATCACGGACTGACCTTTGAAGGATGCATCCGCGCTTTAAGGGCCGGATTTACTTCTGTTATGTATGACTGTTCTGTGTGTGGCTATGAAGAAAATAAGGCACGACTTGCTGAAATGGTAAAGATCTGCCATGGAATCGGGGTAACTGTGGAAGGAGAACTGGGCCACGTGGGAGATAATGAAGGTGCAGGCAAGCTTACCAATCCTGAGGACTTTTATACAGATCCTGAGACGGCTGCTGATTTTGTAAGATCTACAGGAGTAGATGCACTGGCAGTTGCAGTGGGAAACGCCCATGGCGACTATAAGTTTCCGCCCAGGCTGGATTTTGACCGTATATCAGAAATTTCTGCAAAAACAGGTCTTCCACTTGTGCTTCATGGTGGAAGCGGTCTGGCAGATGAGGATTTCAAAACGGCTGTCAAAAGAGGAATCTGTAAGATCAATATTTTTACAGACCTTGAGAAAGCAGGAAAGGCAGGAGCACAGAAGGCTCTGGAGGACGGAGTACCAAGCCTGACCAAAATGATTCCCTATGAGATAGAAGCAATGAAGAAAGTGGTAGAAGAGAAGATCCGTCTTTTCGGATCCGCAGGCAAGGCGTAATATGAAGAAAAAAATAATTGCTGCAGGTCATATCTGCATTGATTTTACACCGGAATTTATGTGTGAGAAACAAAAGAAATTTGATAATATTCTTGCTCCAGGGAAGCTGGTGAAAGTAGGAAAAGCGCAGTTTAATCCCGGAGGATCTGTTTCCAATACGGGACTGGCAATGAAATTCCTGGGAGCTGATGTGTCTCTTATGGGTAAAATAGGCCAGGATGCTTTTGGAACTATGCTGCTTAAGGAACTGGAAAAGAAAGACGCCGGTCATGGAATCAGGGTTGTCCCTGGTCAGGAGACTTCATATTCAGTGGTGCTTGCCATTCCTGGAATTGATCGTCTGTTCCTTCATAATTCCGGGGCAAATGATACTTTTACATCAGCGGATATTGATTATGAAGAATGCAGAGAGGCAGTTCTGTTTCATTTCGGCTATCCTACTGTTATGGAGAAAATGTATCAGGAGAATGGCAGAGAACTGACAGAAATGTTCGCAAAGGTGAAAGAATGCGGCTGCATTACTTCCCTGGATATGTCTGCTATTGATGAAAAGTCTCAGGCAGCAAAAGCAGACTGGGAGACTATTTTCAGAAATACATTGCCATATGTAGATTTCTTTCTTCCAAGTATTGAAGAGCTTATGTTCGCCCTTGACAGAAATAAGTATTATGAAATACTGAAGGAAGCGGATGGAAGAGATATGACGGAAATTATCTCAACAGAAAGAGATGTTGTTCCTCTTGCAGACAGGCTTCTGGAAATGGGATGCAAAATAGTCCTGATCAAATGCGGAGCACCGGGCTTTTATTATAAAACTGCAGGACGTGAGGCATTCAGGCCATTGGAAGAGCACAGTGGAATTGATTTTTCATCTTTTACTGACAGAGAGGGATTTGAGCAAAGTTATGTCCCTGATGCAGTAGTTTCCGGAACAGGAGCAGGAGATACCACAATTGCGGCTTTTCTGACAGCAATTGTACAGGGGTATGCTTTTGACACCTGTTTAAAGTATGCATCTGCTACGGGAGCCTGCTGTGTGGCTGCAACAGATGCTATCGGAGGACTGAAAACCTTTGAGGAACTGGAATATAAAATAAAATCAGGATGGAAAAAGAATGAGCAGGTGTTAAGATGACACAAAATAATGTAGGTGATAAACAGGCAGGGCTTTTTGTTTCCATAATGGGAATGAATGAGTTTCGGGAGAATAAAGAGAATTATTCTCATTATAAAGAGCTTCTTCACAGTCTGGGTTCAATCCGTTACTGCAAGGCAGAAGTATTTAAAAACTGTATTGTGGGAACCTTGCGTATACCACAGAAGAATGAGAAGCGGATCCCACTTATGACCTGTGGATTTTATCTTACAGAAAAAGAAATTTTATTTATTGAGGATACCGGTAATTTAAAACAGTGGCTGGAAAAACATCTGGATAAATTTCAGGATATCCAGACCTCTGACCAGATTTTGCTGCAGATCCTGGAGCAGATGATTGGTGACGATATTCTGTATCTTTCTCATCTTGAGAAAGAACTGGAAAAAATGGAAGATACACTGCTGCACAGTATTCCACAGGATTTCTTTACCATACTGACAAAGTACCGTCAGAAGCTTTCGGAATTAAATGCATATTATGAACAGCTGACTGCTGTCAGTGATCTGGTACAGTCAAATGAAAATCATCCCATTGTCAGGAATCCGGAACAGTGGAACAGATTTTCTCTGCGTACAGAAAGACTTCAGAATCATGTTCAGCTTTTGAGAGAGAATGTGCTTCAGCTGAGAGAGCTTTATCAGTCAAGGCAGGATGCCAGACAGAATAATATTATGTGTATCCTTACTGTGGTCACTACATTGTTTCTCCCGCTTACACTGCTTACAGGATGGTATGGTATGAATTTTGCCAATATGCCTGAACTGAACTGGAGATATGGATATCTGACTGTAATAATTCTGGCTGTTCTGATCGTAATTATAGAGATTATTTATTTTAAAAAGAAAAAGTTCTTTTAAAAAATCCTATTGACTTTATATGGAAAAGGGATTAGAATGACATAAAGTGCAAAGGAGCCTTGGACAGGTCTTTTGCACTTTTTTTACGAAATTTCAGGAGGAAATAAGATTATGAAAAAAGCAAAAATGATGAAAATGGTTACAGTAAGTGCAGTTGCAGCATCTATGATATTTGGAACTGTTGGAGTCCAGAGTGTTAGTGCAGAAGAGAAAAAAACACTGAAGGTTGCTATGGAGTGTGGATATGCACCTTATAACTGGACACAGCCGGATGATTCAAACGGAGCAGTTCCCATCTCCGGAAGTTCAGATTACGCTTATGGTTATGATGTAATGATGGCAAAGCACATTGCAGAGGAACTGGGCTATGATCTTGAAATTGTTAAGCTTGACTGGGATTCCCTTGTTCCAGCAGTACAGTCCGGACAGGTTGACTGTGTTATTGCAGGACAGTCCATTACATCTGAACGCCAGCAGATGGTTGATTTTACGGAGCCATATTATTATGCATCTATTATTACCCTGGTGAAATCAGACAGCGATTATGCAAAGGCAGCCAGTGTTGAAGACCTTAAAGGAGTAACATGTACTTCACAGCAGAATACCATCTGGTATGATTCCTGTCTGCCTCAGATTCCGGACGCAGATATTCTTCCTGCACAGGAGAGCGCACCGGCAATGCTTGTAGCTCTTGAATCTGGTAAATGTGATGCTGTTGTTACAGATATGCCTACAGGTAAAGCAGCATGTGTTGCATATCCTGATCTGACTCTTCTTGATTTCAGCGGAACAGATGGAGATTTTGAAGTATCCGATGAAGAGATAAATATCGGTATTTCCCTGAAGAAAGGAAATGACGAGCTGAAAGACGCTATCAATGGTGTACTTGATAAGATGACAGAAGATGATTATACCAAGATGATGGATGAGGCAATTTCCGTTCAGCCATTATCTGAATAATGAAAAGGAGGAACATCTTAAATGCCTGAAAGTTTTGGAGGACGAATTATCTATCTTCTCCAGCAGTATGGTCCGTCTTTTCTGAAAGGTGCCGGTGTCAGCCTGTGGCTGGCACTGGTAGGAACCTTATTTGGATGCATTATTGGATTTGTAGTGGGAATTATTCAGACAATTCCGGTGGAACGGAATGATTCTGCTACAAAACGTGTTATTGTTAAAGTTGTGAAATTTATCCTGGGATGTTATGTGGAGTTTTTCCGTGGAACTCCTATGATGGCTCAGGCTATGTTCATTTATTTTGGAAGTGCATATCTGTTTAATATTAATATGTCTATGTGGTTTGCAGCCATTTTCATTGTTTCCATCAACACGGGAGCATATATGGCGGAGACAGTCCGGGGAGGTATCCTTTCCATTGATGAAGGACAGACGGAAGGAGCCAAGGCTATCGGTATGACTCACGTACAGACCATGACTAACGTGATCCTGCCTCAGGCTCTCAGGAATATAATGCCTCAGATCGGCAATAATCTGATCATTAATATTAAGGATACCTGTGTTCTTTCCATTATTGGTACCGTTGAGCTGTTTTATACCACCAAGGGCGTAGCTGGAGCGCTTTATACTTATTTCGAAGCTTTTACCATTGCCATGGTAATCTACTTTATTATGACATTTACCTGTTCCCGTATCCTGCGTCTGCTGGAGCGTAGAATGGATGGTCCGGATAATTATGACCTGGCAACTACTGATACCCTGGCACATACCAGCGGTATGTATTCTTATAAGCAAAAGAAGGAGGACAGGTCATGAGTGATAAGATTCTGGAGGTAAAACATCTTGGAAAAACCTTTGGAAACAATGTGGTACTAAAAGACATTGATTTTTCTGTCAGTCCCAGTGATGTGACCTGTATTATCGGTCCTTCCGGTTCAGGCAAATCCACATTGCTGCGGTGTATGAATCTTCTTGAGATACCTTCCTGTGGAGAGATCAGCTATCATGGGAAAGATATTACGGAAAAAGGTGTGAATGTTCCGGAATACCGGTCTAAAGTAGGAATGGTGTTTCAGAATTTCAATCTGTTTAATAATATGACCGTGTTGCAAAACTGTACAGTCGGACAGGTAAAGGTTTTAAAGAAGAATAAAGAAGAAGCACAGAAAAATGCCATGTTTTTCCTGGAAAAAGTTGGAATGGCACCATACATAAATGCAAAACCCAAACAGCTCTCAGGAGGCCAGAAACAGCGTGTGGCTATTGCAAGGGCTCTTGCAATGGAACCGGAGATCCTGTTATTTGATGAACCAACATCGGCCCTTGACCCTCAGATGGTTGGAGAAGTTCTGGAAGTAATGCGTAAGCTTGCAGGGGATGGGCTGACTATGATCATCGTTACACACGAGATGGCATTTGCCAGAGATGTGTCCAAGCATGTGATCTTTATGAGTAATGGTGTAATTCAGGAAGAAGGCACTTCAAAAGATATTTTTGAACACCCACAAAAGGAAGTTACAAAGGAATTCTTAAGCAGATTCCGTAATTCCTGATATATGATTTGTAAAAGAGCATCGGATTTTAAATCTGGTGCTTTTCTTTTTTTTGGCATATAATGATGAAAAGGAGGATTTAAAATGCAGCAGGATAGAATTATAACACGTGAAGAACAGAAAACAGAAAACACCTGGAATATGAAAGACTTATATGAGACAGATGATCTGTTTTATCAGGACAGAGACAGGCTTGAAGATGTAATGGAGCAATTCAAAGAAATGAAGGGGTCTCTTTGTAAAGGAGCAGGACAGATGCTTAAGGTTCTTATTCTTTACAGGGATATGAATCTTCTTTTTGAACGTATGTATGTATATGCGAATCAGAAATATCATGAAGATACCGGGAATTCCAGGTATCAGAAAATGAGCGGAGAGATGCAGATCCTGTCGTCAGAGCTTGGACAGGCATCTGCCTGGATGGAGCCGGAACTTCTGGCTCTTAAGGAGGGAACTCTTGAGGAATATTTTCAGGATAATCCTTCAGATCAGGGAGAATGCCTGACCGATTACAGACGGTTTGTGGAACAGATCACAAGAAAACGGGATCACGTTCTTGATGCAGGTATGGAAGCATTGCTTTCCAGGGTAGATGAACTTGGGCAGGCGCCTTCCAGTATTTATTCTATGTTTAATAATGCGGATATTCGGTTCCCGGATATTGAAGACAGTAAGGGAGGAAAACATGAGCTGACGCAGGGAACTTATATTTCCTATCTGGAAAGCAGCGACCGGGTTCTGAGAAAAAATGCTTTTACTGCTTTATACAGTGTATATAGCCAGTTTCAGAATACTCTTGGGGCAACTTTTTATGCCAATGCCAGGCAGGCAGATTTTTTTGCAAAAGAGCGTCATTATAAAAATGCTCTTGAGGAAGCCCTGGATAACAGTGGGATTCCCACATCAGTGTATACAAATCTGATTTCAACAGTAAATGATGCCCTGCCTTATATGCATCGTTATGTAAAATTGAGAAAAAAGATCCTGGGAGTGTCAGAACTTCATATGTACGATGTGTATGCGCCTCTTGCGGAGAAAATGGACAAAAAATATACTTTTGAAGAGGCTAAGGAAATTGTGAAACGGGGACTTGCGCCGTTAGGGGAAGATTATCTGGCCCTTCTCCAGGAAGGCTTTGATAACAGGTGGATCGATGTGTATGAAAACAGGGGAAAACGTACAGGGGCCTATTCATGGGGAGCATATGGGACACATCCCTATGTACTGATGAATTTTCACGGTACATTGAATGACGTGTTTACTCTGGCTCATGAGATGGGGCATGCGCTTCATTCCTGGTATTCAGATCATGCACAGTCTTACCTTGATGCAGGATACCGGATCTTTGTGGCAGAGGTGGCATCTACCTGCAATGAAGCATTGCTGATCCATGACCTTCTGGAGCGAACACAGGATGAGAAGGAAAAGCGTTATCTCATAAATTATTTCCTGGATCAGTTTAAAGGAACCATGTTCCGTCAGACCATGTTTGCAGAATTTGAAATGGAAACTCACAGTATTGTTGAAAAAGGCGGCATGCTTACAGCCAGGCAGATCAACGAGATTTATCTGAACCTGAATAAAAAATATTATGGTGAAGATATGATTCCTGATCCTGAAATCGCTGTTGAATGGGCAAGGATTCCCCATTTTTATACTCCTTTTTATGTTTATCAGTATGCTACCGGCTTTGCAGCCGCCATTGCCATCAGCAGTAAGATCCTTAAGGGAGAGCCTGGAATTGTGGAAAAATATAAACGCTTTCTGAGTGGGGGATGTTCCATGGATCCCATTGATCTTCTTAAATTATGTGATGTGGATATGTCGCGAACAGAACCTGTGAAGGAAGCTCTTGAAGTGTTCAAAGAATATCTGGATATGCTTGAGTCTATATAAGGAGGACTATGATAATGGATAAATTAGAGAATTTAAAAGAATACCTGAGAGGTCTTGGAAGTGTTGCAGTGGCTTTTTCCAGTGGGGTGGATTCCACGTTTTTATTAAAGGTTGCTCACGACATCCTGGGAGAGAAGGCAATAGCTGTGACAGCACAATCCTGTTCTTTCCCGGGAAGAGAGCTGAAGGAGGCAGAAGATTTTTGCAGGAAAGAGGGAATCAGACAGATAATCTGTCATTCGGAGGAACTGGAAATAGAAGGATTTAAGCAAAATCCCCCAGACAGATGTTATCTCTGCAAAAAAGAACTGTTTGAAAAAATAAAAAAAATTGCAGCAGAAAATGGAATAGAATATGTTGCCGAAGGGTCCAATATGGATGATATGGGAGATTACAGGCCGGGCCTTAAAGCCGTGGCAGAGCTTGGCATAAAAAGTCCGTTAAAAGAGGCTAAGCTTACAAAGGAAGAAATACGGAAATATTCCAGGGAAATGGGACTTCCTACATGGGATAAGCCATCTTTTGCATGCCTTTCTTCCAGATTTGTTTATGGTGAAACAATCAGCAAGGAGAAGCTTGCTATGGTTGAAAAAGCAGAACAGCTTCTTCTGGATTATGGTTTTCATCAGGTTCGTGTCAGAATTCACGGAATGCTGGCAAGAATTGAAGTTATGCCACAGGATTTTCCAAGGCTTATGGAGGAGTCTGTCAGGAATGATGTAGTGCGTAAATTTAAAGAATACGGTTTTACCTATGTAACAATGGATCTTCTTGGATATCGTACAGGGAGTATGAATGAAACACTTAAAAATGGAGAAAAATTATGACACAATATGAAACAGTCAATGAGCGGATTGCTGCACTTCGTGTCTTGATGAAAGAGAAAAAAATAGATGCGTATCTGGTACCTACAGATGACTTTCATGGATCTGAATATGTGGGAGATTATTTTAAATGCAGAAAGTATATTACAGGTTTTACCGGATCTGCGGGAACCGCTCTGATTATGCAGGATATGGCAGGACTTTGGACAGACGGACGTTATTTCATTCAGGCTGCAGAGCAGCTGAAGGGAA
>JAQYGS010000202.1 GCA_028722515.1 Clostridia bacterium
AACTTGAAACTTATGGGTTTTCCCCTGAGGCGGACCTGAGGGCAGAGGATGCCAGACTGGTGGGAGGTAAAGGCTACCTGGGGATTTCTTATCATTTGCGGGGGCTGCTTGATTTTCCTGTGGAAATTGATATTCCAGGTAAGTTCAGCATATATAATTCACTGACTGCCATTGCAATTTGCCGTCATTTCAATGTATCTGAGGAAAACATCATCAAAGCACTTAAAGTAGCCAGGGTAAAAGGCCGTATTGAAATGATAAAGGTATCTGATGATTTTACTCTGATGATAGATTATGCCCATAATGCAATGGCTCTTGAGAGTCTTCTTTCTACTCTCAGAGAATATCATCCCCACAGGCTTATATGCCTGTTCGGCTGTGGAGGAAATCGTTCCAAACTTCGCCGTTATGAGATGGGGGAGGTTTCGGGCAGGCTTGCTGATCTGACCATCATTACTTCCGATAATCCCCGTTATGAGGAACCGCAGGCAATTATTGATGACATTAAAACCGGAATTTCCAAAACAGATGGGAAATATGTGGAGATCATAGACAGGAAAGAAGCCATTGCCTATGCAATTCACCACGGGGAGCCTGGAGATATTATTGTTCTTGCGGGAAAGGGACATGAAGATTACCAGGAAATAAAAGGAAAGAAGTATCCTATGGATGAGCGTGTGCTCATTTCGGATATTCTTGCAGGTAAATAATGACATACGCTGATATTATCATAGATATTTCCAGTGAGAAACTTGACAGAAGCTTTCAATATCGTGTTCCGGAGGAAATGGAAGAACAGATCAGAATTGGTATGGTGGTTCTGGTTCCTTTTGGAAATGGAAATCAGTTCCGGAAGGGATATGTAACTGACCTTTCCGGAGAACCTAAGGTGGAGGATTCCCGAATCAAGGACGTATATCAGATATGTACAGGGGAAGAGACCATAGAATCCTGTCTGATCGCTCTGGCGGCATGGATGCGCCAGAATTATGGGTCTACCATGATTCAGGCGTTAAAGACTGTTCTTCCTATCCGGGGAAAAGTTAAGGCAAGGGAGAAGCGTTATATCTGCCTGAATATTTCCCATGAAGAGGGAGAGAAAGTTCTGGCTGATCTGGAAAATACACGGTGTAAAGCCAGAGCCAGACTGTTAAAGGCTCTTCTTGAAGAGGAACGTCTGGAGTTATCGATTGTAACCGGAACTTTGGGAGTTTCTTCTGCTGCTGTGAAAAAAATGCAGGAACAGGGGATCATCCGGGAAGAACGGGATGAGACATTAAGAAATCCTGTAGAATCCCAAAAATATCTTTCAGACAGGAAATATACACTCACTGCCGGGCAAAGTGAAGCTGTGGATGAAATTTTAAGAGAATGGGAAAAACCTGTCCCACGTCCTGTTTTGCTGGAAGGTGTAACCGGCAGCGGTAAAACCCAGGTATATATGAAACTGATCGAACATGCGATTTCTATGGGAAAGCAGGTTATCGTCCTGATTCCGGAGATTGCATTGACTTATCAGACAGTGAGCAGGTTTTACGGGGAATTTGGAGATAAAGTTTCCGTTATCAATTCCAGATTATCTCAGGGAGAACGTTATGACCAGTTTAAAAGAGCCAGGCGGGGTGAAGTTCAGATTATGGTAGGCCCCCGCTCTGCTCTTTTTACTCCTTTTGCCAATCTTGGCCTGATCATCATTGATGAAGAACATGAGCCAGGATATAAAAGTGAAAGCAGTCCAAGATATCATGCAAGGGAAACAGCCATAGAAAGAGCAAAGCTTCAGAATGCCAGAGTGGTTATGGGTTCAGCTACGCCGTCCCTTGAGGCTTACAGCAGGGCTGAGAAAGGTGTTTATTGTCTTGTCAGACTCTCAGACCGGTATGGACACAAGTCTATGCCCAAGGTATCAATTGTGGATATGAGGGAAGAATTAAAGGCAGGCAGCCGGTCAGTATTGAGCAGGAAACTGAAAGAGGCCATACAGGACCGGCTGGATAAAAAAGAACAGGTTATGCTTTTTCTGAACAGGCGGGGTTATGCAGGATTTGTATCCTGCAGAAGCTGTGGGTTCGTTATGAAATGCCCTCATTGTGATGTTTCTTTGTGTGAGCACAATAATGGGAAGCTTGTCTGTCATTACTGCGGATATGAAACGGCCAGTCCGGGGGTCTGCCCTGTATGCGGATCTCCGTATATTGGCGGATTTAAGGCAGGAACACAGCAGATCGAGAAAATAGTCAGAGATAATTTCCCAGGGGTCAGAACTCTTCGGATGGATTATGATACCACAAGGACCAAAGGAAGTTATGAGAAGATCCTGTCGTCTTTTGCGGCCCACGAAGCAGATGTACTCATTGGAACCCAGATGATCGTCAAGGGTCATGATTTTCCCTGCGTAACGCTTGTAGGTGTTGTCGCAGCGGATTTATCCCTGAATGCTCAGGATTATCGGTGCGGGGAGAGAACTTTTCAGCTTTTGTGCCAGGCAGCAGGCCGTTCAGGAAGAGGAGACAGGCCGGGTGAAGCCATAATTCAGACATACCATCCGGAACATTACAGTATACAGGCAGCTGCTTCTCAGGATTATCAGGCATTTTACCGGGAAGAGATGAGTTACCGTATGCTTCTTGACTATCCTCCTGCAGCTCATATGCTCTGTGTGATGGGAGCAAGTGAAGAAGAAGAGCTGCTTCATAAAGCTATGCATTATCTTAAACTATATATAAGCAGAATTTATCAGGAGCCTGACCTTCATGTGATCGGTCCTGCATCTGAAACAGTGGGAAAGATAAAAGATACCTACAGGCAGGTTATTTATTTAAAACACGAAAAATATGATACATTAATCTGGATGAAAGACCAGATGGAGAAATATATCGAGATAAATTCCGGTTTCCGGAAGATATACATACAGTTTGATTTCAGTTAGAAAAGGAGAAGAAAAATGGCACTTAGAACAATAAGGTTAGAGGGAGATCCTGTACTTTCCAAAGTCAGCAGACCAGTAGAGGAGATGACACAGCGTAACCGTGAACTGATCATGGATATGCTGGATACTATGTATGACGCAATGGGAGTAGGACTTGCTGCTCCCCAGGTAGGAATTCTCAGGCGGATCGTTACCATTGATGTGGGGGATGGACCTATTGTCCTTATTAATCCTGTAATTGTAGAGCAGTCCGGTGAACAGACAGGTGATGAAGGATGTTTAAGTGTCCCGGGCATGGCAGGTCAGGTAACACGGCCAAATTATGTAAAGGTAAAAGCACAGGACATAAATATGAATGAAGTAGAATATGAAGGAGAGGGTCTTCTTGCCCGTGCTTTCTGTCATGAGATCGATCATCTTGATGGCCATATGTATACAGAACTGGTTGAGGGAGAACTTCATCATGTAAGCTATGATGATGAAGAGGAAGAAGAATAAATCTGAGAGGAACTGGTGGTATAAATTATGAAAACAGTTTACATGGGAACACCGGATTTTGCAGTACAGCCTTTAAAGGCACTGGTTGAAGCCGGATATGAAGTGGCAGCAGTGATAACGCAGCCGGATAAACCAAAAGGAAGAGGAAAAACTCTTCTTCCCACTCCGGTTAAGGAAGAAGCCCTGAAACATGAAATTCCTGTGTATCAGCCTGCAAAGTTAAGAAATAACCAGGAATTTTTTCATATTCTGCAGGAAATTAACCCGGATATCATAATCGTTGCTGCTTTTGGGCAGATTATACCTAAAGAGATCCTTTCTCTTCCCAGATATGGATGTATTAATATTCATGCATCTCTTCTTCCAAAATACAGGGGAGCAGCACCCATTCAGCAGGCGGTGATCGACGGAGAGAAGGAATCAGGTGTTACGATCATGCAGATGGGAGAAGGACTGGATACGGGAGATATGATCTCCAGAATCGTGATTCCCATTGATCCCAAAGAGACGGGAGGAAGCCTGTTTGCCAAATTATCTCAGGCAGGCGCAGAACTCCTTATAAAGACCCTGCCATCTATTGAACAGGGGACTGCTGTGTATGAAAAACAGCCGGAGGAAAGTCCTACTCCATATGCGGCTATGATCACAAAGCAGATGGGTCTGATGGATTTCACAAAAAGCGCAGAGGAACTGGAAAGACTGGTAAGGGGCATGAATCCCTGGCCCAGTGCCCATACATTCCTTAATGGGAAGACATTAAAGGTGTGGGACAGTTATGTAAGCCAGGAAGAAACACATGAGGCGCCAGGCACAGTGATCCGGACAGACAGGGATGGAATCCATACAGCCTGCGGCAAGAATGTTCTTGTGCTTACAGAGGTTCAGCTGGAAGGAAAAAAACGTATGAAGACAGATGCCTTTCTTCGTGGTTATACAGTAGAAGATGGTACAAAATTTACAGATCGTAAGGAGTGATTGTATGTACGGATATTATTTTGACCCTACTTATTTCTTACTGATTATTGGCATGCTTTTATCACTGGCGGCTTCCGCTAAGGTAAAAAGTACTTTTGCCAGATACAGCAGAGTACGCAGTGCCTCCGGAATTACGGGAGCAGAAGCGGCAAGAAGAATCCTTCAGATGGCAGGAATCAGAGACGTAACCATAGTTCCCATTTCAGGCAGTCTGACGGATCATTATGATCCACGAAGTAAGAGACTTGCCCTTTCTCAGGATGTATATGATAAAACTTCTGTGGCTGCTGTCAGTGTGGCGGCCCACGAATGCGGCCATGCTATTCAGCATGCCATAAATTATGTACCGCTTACCTTAAGGTCAGCTATTGTGCCTATTGCAAATTTTGGTTCTACCTTGTCCTGGCCTTTATTTCTTGCAGGATTGCTCTTTTCCATTCGTCCTCTGGTGATGCTGGGCATTCTTCTCTTTTCTTTTGCAGTGATCTTTCAGCTTGTGACCCTGCCTGTAGAGTTTAATGCATCTTCCAGAGCATTAAAAATGCTGGGAAGTTCAGGTATGCTTGGACCGGATGAATCAAAAAGTGCACGTAAAGTTCTTACTGCTGCAGCATTGACCTATGTGGCGGCTTTGGCTTCTTCTATTCTGCAGCTTTTCAGATTAATAATTCTTGCCGGAGGAAGAGACCGTGATTAGGGGAATCAATACACGAGAACTGATCCTTGAGATTCTGCTGGAAATTGACGAGAAGGGAAAACACAGTCATATTGCTGTCAGGGATGCCCTTTCAAAATATCAGTTTCTTCCAAGACAGGACAGGGCATTTATTACCAGGGTATGTGAAGGAACTCTGGAATACAGGATACTGATCGATTATATTATAGATTCGTTTTCAAAAATCCCTGTAGATAAAATGAAGCCTCCTATCAGGGAGATACTTAGAAGCGGAGTGTATCAGATCCGCTTTATGGACAGCGTTCCTGACAGTGCGGTATGTAATGAGGCAGTGAATCTGGCCCAGAGAAAAGGTTTCTATAATCTGAAACCTTTTGTAAATGGTGTACTGCGTACTATTGCAAGAGAACAGAATAATATAAAACTCCCATCCAGGGAAGAGAACCTTGTCAGGTATTTGTCCGTGAAATATTCCATGCCTGAAATTCTGGTAACACGTTGGCTGGGAGATTATGGAGAAGAAACAACAGAAAAGATGCTGCAGGATTTTCTCAGGGAGAAACCTCTTACCGTACGGTTCCGCACTCACAAATATTCAGAGGAGGAGATTTGTCAGAGTCTGAGAAATCAGGGAGTAGAATTAAAGCGTGCTCCTTATCTGCCCTATGCTTATGAAATTTCAGGATATAACCATATTCTTGCACTGGATGCTTTTATCCAGGGAAAAATCCAGGTTCAGGATGTAAGTTCTATGCTTGTGGCTGAAGTGGCAGATCCGAAGAAGGGAGATTACGTGATCGATCTGTGTGCTGCTCCTGGAGGAAAGAGTCTTCACGTGGGAGATAAGATGGGGGATTATGGCACAGTAGATGCAAGAGACGTGAGCCAGAAAAAAGTGGATCTGATCGAGGAAAATATTCAGAGGACAGGATCCATTAACGTCCAGGCAAGGGTTATGGATGCGACGGTCTTTGATGTGGACTCAGAATGTCAGGCGGATATTGTTCTTGCCGATGTACCTTGTTCCGGATATGGAGTGATCTCAAAGAAGCCGGAGATCAAATACAGGGTAACGCCTCAGAAACAGGAAGAGATCGTGATCCTTCAGAGAACTATTCTTAACAGAGCGGCAGAATATGTAAAGCCCAGAGGAGTGCTTGTTTTCAGTACATGTACCATTGCAAAAGAAGAAAATGAAGAGAATATGATGTGGTTTCTGAACAACTATCCATTCAAATTGGAAAGTCTTGATCCCTATCTTCCGGAAGAACTTCATTCTGAAACTACAGCGTTGGGATATCTTCAGCTTTTACCGGGCGTTCATAAAACAGATGGCTTTTTCATTGCAAAATTCAGGAGAAAATAAAAATGACAGACATTAAGTCCATGACTATAGAAGAATTAAGTGATCTGGTGGTCAGCCTTGGCCATAAACCCTTCCGTGCGAAACAGATCTACAGCTGGCTTCATGAACATCTGGTTACCTCGTATGATGAAATGACCAATCTTCCGGGAACTCTCAGAGAGAAGCTGAAAGAATATCCTGTAACTGTGCTGGAGGCTGTTGAGATTCAGACTTCCAGGCTGGATGGCACCCAGAAGTACCTTTTCCGGCTTAATGACGGAAATGTGATTGAGAGTGTTCTGATGCATTATAAACATGGCAATTCTGTATGTATTTCTTCCCAGGTGGGATGCCGTATGGGCTGCAGATTCTGTGCTTCCACTATAGGCGGGCTTACAAGATGCCTTCAGCCGTCTGAGATGCTGGATCAGATATACAGAATCCAGACTTTGTCAGGGGAAAGAGTGTCCAATGTTGTTGTTATGGGAACAGGAGAACCTCTGGATAATTATGACAATCTTCTTCGTTTCATACATATTCTGACGGAAGAAGGAGGACTTCATATCAGTCAGAGGAACCTGACAGTATCCACCTGTGGCCTGGTTCCAAGGATTTATGACCTGGCGAAAGAAAAGCTTCAGATGACTCTTGCCATTTCTCTTCATGCTCCTAATGATGAAAAACGCCGGGAACTTATGCCTGTTGCCAGGAAATACAGTATGGAGGAAATACTGAATGCATGTCGTTATTATTTTTCCGAAACAGGACGAAGGATCACCTTTGAATACAGTCTTGTGGCCGGAGTGAATGACGGGGATGAAGATGCCCGGGAACTGGCCGGGAAAATTAAAGACATCAACTGTCATGTAAATCTGATACCTGTCAATCCCATCAGGGAACGTACCTATGTACGTTCTACCCGTCAGGCAGTGGAGAATTTTAAAATAAAACTTGAAAAATGTGGAATAAATGTTACTATTAGAAGAGAAATGGGCAGTGATATAGATGGCGCCTGTGGACAGTTAAGAAAAAGTTATATGGAAAAAACAGAAAGCGAGAAGTGACATGAGGATATATTCAGCGACTGATGTGGGACAGAAGCGGAAGATGAATCAGGATTATGTATTTGCTTCTGCTGACCCGGTTGGAAATCTTCCTAATCTGTTTGTTGTTGCAGATGGAATGGGTGGGCACAATGCAGGCGATTATGCATCGTCACATGCGGTCTGGACTCTGGTGGACGAGATACGTGAAGATGCGGACTTTAATCCTGTAAAAGTAATCCGTCATGCCATAGAAAGTGCAAATACACAGATTATAGACCAGGCACAGAGCAATGAAAGATTAAGAGGTATGGGTACTACTATGGTTGTGGCGACTATTGTGGGACATTATGCCTATATTGCAAATGTGGGTGACAGCCGGCTTTATGTGATAGATAAACAGATTCAGCAGATAACTAAAGATCACTCATTAGTGCAGGAGATGGTAAGGATGGGAGAGATCAATGCTGAGGAAGCAAGAAACCATCCGGATAAAAATATCATCACAAGAGCGCTTGGGGCGGAGAAAACAGTGGATATTGATTTCTTTGATCTTAAACTGGAACCGGGAAGTGTGGTTCTTATGTGCTCAGATGGACTGAGTAACATGGTGGAAGATAAAAAAATAGAAGAAATTATATCCGATTCTGATAAAAATCTTGAAGAAAAGGGGGAGATTCTTATCAGTGAGGCAAACCGCAACGGCGGAAAGGACAATATTGCGATCGTATTGATAGAACCATTCACAAATGAGGTGGAAAAATGTTAAAGACAGGAACGATTATAGCGGAACGCTATGAAATTTTGGAAAAAATCGGCACAGGCGGAATGGCGGATGTCTATAAAGCAAAAGATCATAAACTGAATCGGTTTGTAGCTGTAAAGGTGTTAAAATCTGAATTCAGAGAGGATACCACTTTTATCAAAAAGTTCAGAAGTGAGGCCCAGGCAGCAGCTGTGCTGACTCATCCAAACATTGTCAATGTATTTGATGTGGGCGATGATGAGGGAGTATATTATATTGTTATGGAATTAATTGAAGGAATTACCCTTAAGGAATATATTTCCAAGAAAGGCAAGCTTTCAATTAAAGAGGCTACCAGCATTGCAATTCAGGTTTCCATGGGTCTGGAAGCAGCACACAGTCATGGAATCGTACACCGTGATGTGAAGCCACAGAATATCATTATTTCCATGGATGGTAAGGTAAAGGTCACAGATTTTGGCATTGCCAGGGCCGCATCTTCCAATACGATAAGCTCCAATGTGATGGGATCTGTCCATTACAGTTCTCCGGAACAGGTGCGTGGAGGATACAGTGATGAAAAGAGCGATATCTATTCACTGGGTATTACCCTTTATGAAATGGTGACAGGAAGAGTTCCTTTTGACGGAGATACAACAGTTGCAATTGCAATCAAACATCTTCAGGAAGAAATGGTTCCGCCCAGTGTATATACTCCGGAGCTGCCTCACAGCCTGGAACAGATTATTCTTAAATGCACTCAGAAAAGTGTGGACCGCCGTTACCAGAACATGGAGGATGTAATTGCAGATCTTAAGCATTCTCTTATTGACCCCCAGGGGGATTTTGTAAAATCTGCTTCTGTAGATAATGATGCCAAGACTGTTGTAATTTCGGACAAGGAGCTGGGAGAGATCAAACATATGCCCAAGCAGATCCCCAGACCTGAGGCCGAAATTCTGGAAAAAGAGATTAATGAGACAGATTATGACGATGAGCCGGATGAAATGTCTTATAAGAAGAGAACCGGTAAATCTGAAAAACACAGGAAGCAGAAGAAGCCACATTATGGCCTGACAATCGCTGCATTGTTTCTTGGAGCAGTTGTTTTTGTGGCCATCATAATCTTGGCAGGACGTGCCTCCGGACTTATTGGAAAAAACAAACCAGACGCTGTGACAGAACAGCCTGAAGTTACAAAACAGGAAGAAGAGGATATGATGGTTGAAGTTCCGGATCTTGTGGGAAAGACGGAGAATGAGGCACGTGAACTGACCAATGAGCTCCATCTTGGGCTTCAGATGATGGGAGAAGAGAATTCCAATCAGGAGAAAGGGAAGATCTCTTCCCAGGATATTCCAAAAGGTACTAAGGTTCAGGCGTACTCCACCATTAAATATTATATCAGTAAAGGTGCACAGCAGGTGTCTGTTCCGGATGTGGATGGACGTACGGGCATTGATGCTCAGCAGATGATGGAAGATATGGGCCTTAATGTAATCATACAGAAAGAATACAGTGAACTTGATGACAATGGTTATCCTATTGTAAATCCCGGATATGCATATTATACCAATCCTGAGGCAGGAACCACTGTCAATTCAGGAGATTCTGTTACTCTTGTGATCAGCAGAGGGGTAGATTATGGAGACAGTATCGAAGTGCCCAGTGTTGTGGGAATGACGAAAAATGATGCCATTACCACTCTTGGAAAATTCCTGGATATTCAGGTGAAGGAAGAAAGAAATCCTGAAGTTGCAGCAGGAGAGGTTACAGACCAGAGTATGGAGGCAGGCAGCTGGGAGAATCCTGATTCTACCATTACGATTACAGTGAGCACCGGAGATCAGGAGCCGGGAATGTCACAGAATACTGATGAAACAGATACTTCCGTTCAGGAAAATCAGGCTGCGGCAAGCGGAGAAGTATGGAAATGCACGCAGAGTCTTAATACCCCCACAGGATATTCCGGTGGTCCTGTTCGTCTGGAACTGGTTCAGAATGTAAACGGGAATCCTGCAGCATCTGTAATACTGGACGGGGAAACCATTCAGTTCCCTTATGATCTGGATATTACGGGAGCTCCGGGAGTCAGCGAAGGTACTCTTTATCTTTCCGAACTGATCGATGGAACTTATCAGGAACTGGGACATTACCCCATTACCTTTGCTAAGGCAGAATAATATATGCAGGGAAAAATTATAAAAGGAATTTCAGGATTTTATTATATTTTTGCTGAGGATAATGAAATATATGAATGTAAAGCCAGAGGCATTTTCAGAAAGGACAATCAGAAACCTCTCGTAGGTGATAACGTGGAAATAAAGGTTCTGGATGAAACAGAGAAAAAGGGCAGTATTACTGCCCTTCTTCCAAGAAAAAATGTTCTTATCCGTCCTGCTGCCGCAAACGTGGATCTGGCACTTGTTATTTTTGCTGTGGAAGATCCCAGGCCGAATTTTCTGCTTCTTGATCGTTTTCTGATCATGATGGAAAAAGAAGAAGTTCCTGCAGTAATCTGCTTTAATAAAAAAGATCTGGCAGATGAGAAAAAGCTGGAATTTCTCTATGATACTTATCATAGCTGTGGATATCAGGTAATTCTTACCAGTACCCGTACAGATGACGGAATCAATGAGGTAAAACAGGTTCTTAAAGGAAAAACTGCGGTGGTTGCGGGTCCCTCCGGTGTAGGGAAGTCATCCATTACAAATACGCTTCAGGAAAATATAAGAATGGAGACAGGAGAGATCAGCAGGAAATTAAAACGGGGAAAACATACAACCAGACATTCTCAGATCATCCCTGTTGGGGAAGATACGTACCTTATGGATACTCCGGGCTTTTCATCCCTTTATCTTACGGATATGAGAGAACAGGAACTGAAAAATTATTTTCCGGAATTTGACAGATATGAGGGAGAATGTAAATTTCAGGGGTGTGTTCATATCCACGAACCAGGATGTGCTGTAAAGGAGGCTTTACAGAATGGCCAGATCAGTCACCTGAGATACGATAATTATGTAAACTTATATAATGAATTAAAAGAGAAAAGGAGATTCTAATTATGTATCAGTTGTGCCCTTCCATTTTATCAGCGGATTTTAATCGTTTGGGCGAACAGATCAGAACTTTGGAACGGGAAGGCGTAGAATGGCTTCATATTGATGTGATGGATGGTGATTTTGTTCCAAGTATATCATTTGGTATGCCTGTGATCAGATCTATCAGAAAGGAATCAAATCTTTTTTTTGACGTACATCTTATGGTAACAGAGCCGGAAAGATATATCAGAGATTTTGTTGACTGTGGTGCAGATTCCATCACCATTCATGCGGAAGCGTGTGAAGATCTTGAAAGAACTATTGAGCAGATCCGGGAGTCCGGCGTCAGGGTAGGTGTGTCCATTAAACCGGCAACACCTGTCAATGATATCAGCCATATGCTTAAGGAAGTGGATATGGTTCTTATTATGACTGTACAGCCCGGATTTGGCGGACAGAAATATATGGATGAGTGTACAGAGAAGATTACAGAGCTTCATGAAATCATAGAAAGAGAGAACCTTGATGTAGATATTCAGGTAGATGGGGGCATTAATGATAAAACTCTTGAAAAAGCTATGAAAGCAGGGGCGAATCTTATTGTAGCAGGATCATATATCTTTAATGGAGATCTGGTTTCCAATATCAGGCATGCAAAAGAAAAAATGGAAGGTATTATCAGAAAGATCGGTTAACAAAAAATGACAGATACGATAATTATAAGCGGGGGCAATATCCAGAGCGATTTTGCCCTTGATTTTTTGAAAAAAACAATAAAGCGGTCCGGCAAAACTAAAATCCATCTTATAGCTGCAGATAAGGGTCTGGAGTTTTTTATAAAAAATAATATACTCCCGGATGTTGCCGTTGGCGATTTTGACAGTATATCAGACGAAGGAAAGGAATGCCTGGAGAGTCAGTCTGCCATGGAAGTTATCCGTCTGAAACCGGAAAAGGATGATTCGGATACACAATCTGCAGTTAATCTGGCAATCGCAAGAGGGGCAGAGAATATTGCCATTCTGGGTGCAACCGGAACCAGAACAGATCATTTTATGGCAAATCTGGGACTTCTGGTCCTGGGTTATCAATCAGGAGCTTCTGTTTCACTGGTGGACAGCCATAACTATATAACCCTGATCAAAAGCGGGACTGTATTAAAAAAAGAAGAGCAGTTTGGAAGATATGTTTCTTTCTTTCCTCTGGGAGGAATGGTATCAGGACTTACTCTGAAGGGCTTTAAATATCCTTTGAAGAAGCATGATCTGACGGTTGCAGACTGCGGGCTTACTGTCAGCAATGAGATACAAAAACCTTGTGCAGAAGTTACTTTTGATTCAGGTCTTCTTATGATGATCATGGCAGATGACTGAAAGAGGAATGCTTGCGCATTAAAAATGATTATGGTAAAATAATGTAGATTTGCAGAAAAATAAACGCTTTTATGAACGTATAGAGAAAGGATACAGCTATGAAACTGGGTATTGTTGGATTACCAAATGTTGGAAAAAGTACACTGTTTAATTCCCTGACAAAGGCAGGAGCAGAATCTGCCAATTATCCCTTTTGCACCATTGACCCTAATGTAGGTGTGGTTACGGTCCCGGATGAACGACTGAAGCTTCTGGGTGATTTTTATCATTCAAAAAAGGTTACACCTGCTGTAATTGAGTTTGTAGACATTGCAGGACTTGTAAAAGGAGCATCCAAAGGAGAAGGACTTGGAAATCAGTTCCTTGCCAATATCCGCGAGGTGGATGCCATTGTTCATGTGGTCAGATGTTTTGAGGATTCCAATGTAGTTCATGTGGATGGAAGCATTGATCCTATGAGAGATATTGAGACCATCAATCTTGAACTTATTTTTTCCGATCTGGAAATCCTGGAGAGAAGAATTGCCAAGGTTACCAAAACTGCACGCATGGATAAAGATGCTGCAAGAGAACTGGATTTCCTTGAAAAGATAAAAAATCATCTGGAAGATGGTAAAATGGCTATTACCCTGGAACTTGCGGATGAAGACGAAGAAGCCTGGATGGCAGGTTACAATCTTCTCACCTGGAAACCTGTTATTTATGCTGCCAATGTAGGAGAAAGTGATCTCTCAGATGACGGCGCTTCCAATCCCCATGTTCAGGCAGTACGTAAATATGCTGCAGAGCAGAAAAGTGAGATATTTGTTATCTGTGCGGAAATCGAAGAAGAAATCTCTGAACTGGATGAGGATGAGAAAAAAATGTTTCTCGAGGATCTGGGACTTAAGGAATCGGGTCTCGAGAAGCTTGTTAAGGCAAGCTACAGGCTTCTTGGCCTTATGAGCTTCCTTACTGCTGGGGAAGATGAGACAAGAGCCTGGACCATTAAGATTGGAACGAAAGCTCCCCAGGCAGCAGGAAAAATCCATACAGATTTTGAAAGAGGTTTTATTAAAGCGGAAGTTGTAAACTATCAGGATTTACTGGACTGTGGTTCCTATGCAGGAGCCAGGGAAAAAGGTCTTGTCCGGATGGAAGGTAAGGATTACGTAGTACAGGATGGAGATGTAATCTTATTCCGCTTCAATGTATGATAGGGTGATGTGATATATGGAAATGTCAGTTCGTTTCCCAAATCTTCATCTTGTTCTGGAATATTTACCCAGATCATTTTGCATATTCGGAATGGAATTTACCCTTTATGGTGTCCTGATTGCTGTCGGTACTTTATTGGGAATGGGTCTTGTGCTCCTGGAAGTAAGAAGAAGCGGCCAGGATCAGAATAAATATCTATGTTTGATATTGGTATCTCTCATATTTGCTGTATTTGGCTCCAGGCTGTCCTATGTGGTTTTGTCATGGAAAATGTACAGATCGGCACCTATGGAAATCTTTCATATGAGAGAAGGCGGCTATATGTTTTATGGAGGACTGCTTGCAGGAATACTTGCAGTATGGGTCCTCTGCCGTTTTCTTCATCTGTCTTTCTGGCAGATTGCAGATACGGTGTGTCCCGGTATCCTGCTTGGTCAGGCTGTAGGAAGATGGGGGGATTTCTTCAACAGAGAATCCTTCGGCGAATATACGGACAGCCTTTTTGCTATGCAGATTCCTGTTTCCATGGTCAGGTCAGCAGAAGTATCGGGAACTATGAGAGATAATATGATGACCATTAAAGGGATATCTTATATTCAGGTACATCCTGTGTTTTTATACGAAAGTCTCTGGTGTTTCCTGCTGTTGTTTATTTTACTTGGTTTACTCAGAAAAAAGAAGTTCCATGGAGAAATCTTTATGCTTTATCTGTCAGGATATGGACTGGGACGGTTTTTCTTTGAATGGCTCAGGACAGATAAAATGTTAATACCGGGAACCGGAATTGATATTTCTCTTGTGATATCGGCTGCACTTGTCATTATTTTTGTGCCGGCAGTGATCATACAGAGGATCATGACAATGAAGAGAGCAGTTCTGTGGAAAAAACGCAGAGAGCGTGACGA
>JAQYGS010000203.1 GCA_028722515.1 Clostridia bacterium
CCCACAATCCTGCCCCGAATTCGGATATCGTGGGACATACGTCCCACTTTTATCCTCATTTGGGGCGGGTCAACAAGTCATAAAACCACTTATGTGCAAGCACAATGTGGTTTATGACCTTTTGACCCTGGTATCATATAAATTTAAAATCTACTTCAGTAATTGTTATGGAGGAAATGCTCATGGGCGGAAAGCTGTATTTATGTGCAACTCCTATAGGTAATCTGGAAGATATTACCTTAAGAGTTCTTCGCACATTAAAAGAAGTGGATCTGATCGCGGCTGAAGATACAAGAAACAGTATCAGGATTCTTAATTACTTTGATATTAAAACACCTATGACCAGTTATCACGAATATAATAAAATTGAAAAAGCTCATGTTCTTATACGCAAGATGCAGGAAGGACAGAATATAGCGTTGATTACAGATGCTGGAACTCCCGGGATTTCGGATCCGGGTGAAGAACTTGTTGCTATGTGTTATGAAGCCGGAATTGAAGTAACTTCTCTTCCCGGGCCGGCAGCCTGTATCACCGCACTTACACTGTCAGGCCTTTCCACCAGAAGATTTGCTTTTGAGGCTTTTTTACCTGCTGATAAAAAAGAACGAAAAATTATCCTTGATGAATTAAAAAATGAAACAAGGACCATTATTATCTATGAAGCACCTCACAGATTAGTCAGAACATTGGAAGAATTAAAAGAAACATTGGGAAATCGTAGAATGACTTTATGCAGGGAGCTTACAAAAAAGCATGAAACTGCATTTCAAACTACAATTGAAGAATTGATTTCATTTTATTCCGGTGAGAAGCCTTTGGGAGAATGTGTTCTTGTTATTCAGGGATTAAGCAGGCAGCAGATTGAGGAAGAAAAGAAAGAATCCTGGGAAAAGATTTCCATAGAAGAACATGTTCAATTATATGAGGATAAGGGATATTCGAGAAAAGATGCAATGAAAATGGCTGCCAGAGACAGAGGAGTATCAAAAAGGGATATTTATCAATATTTAATTGAAAAATAAAAAAGAATTCCTGAATAGGGGTTCTTTTTATTATGGCAGTATTTTGATTTTTGTGGTATAATATATTGATATTAGTATGTCCAGACACTCCAGAATATATTTAAAAATTTAAATTTTCAGTTTTTAAATATATTCTGGTGATATTAAAAAAACAGGAGGAATAACATGAGCGGAGAAAATACGGAATACGGTGCAGATCAGATCCAGATTCTGGAAGGCTTGGAAGCCGTACGAAAGAGACCGGGCATGTATATTGGAAGCACATCCAGCAGAGGACTTCACCATCTTGTATATGAAATTGTAGATAATGCTGTTGATGAGGCACTTGCAGGATTTTGTACAGAAATACAGGTTACTATAAATCCTGATAATTCAATTACTGTTATTGATAACGGACGAGGTATTCCGGTAGGCATTAATCATAAAGCAGGAATCCCCGCAGTAGAGGTTGTTTTTACAATCCTTCATGCAGGCGGCAAATTTGGCGGCGGGGGATATAAGGTATCAGGCGGACTTCATGGGGTAGGTGCATCTGTAGTAAATGCGCTTTCTACTTGGCTTGAAGTATCCATTTATCATGAAGGAAAAATATATAAACAGAGATACGAACGTGGTAAGACTATGTATCCACTGAAAGTTATCGGTGATTGTGATCCTGATAAAACAGGTACAATGGTAGAATTTCTTCCTGATAAGGAAATTTTTGAAGAAACTGTATATGATTATGATATTCTGAAACAGCGTCTGCGGGAAATGGCTTTTCTTACAAAGGGACTTAAAATAACTCTCAGGGATACAAGAGAAGGAATGGAAAGAGAAAAAATTTTCCATTATGAAGGAGGTATTCGTGAGTTTGTAAGCTATCTGAACAGAAGCAAGGAAGCTCTTTATCCTGAAATAATTTACTGTGAAGGCCAGCAGAATGGTGTATCAGTGGAAGTAGCTATGCAGCATAATGATTCTTATACAGAGAACTGTTATGGATTTGTTAATAATATCAATACGCCTGAAGGCGGAACTCACATTATGGGATTCCGTAATGCACTTACGAAAACATTTAACGATTATGCAAGGAAGAACAAACTTCTTAAGGACAATGAACCCAATCTGAGTGGAGATGATATCCGCGAGGGTCTTACTGCCATCGTCAGTGTAAAAATTGAAAATCCTCAGTTTGAGGGACAGACGAAGCAGAAACTTGGAAACAGTGAAGCAAGGGGCGCAGTGGATAATGTGGTCAGCAGACAGCTGGAAATTTTTCTTGAACAGAATCCATCAGTTGCTAAGATCACTCTGGAAAAATCTGTGTTGGCACAGAGAGCCCGGGAAGCTGCGCGTAAAGCCCGCGATCTGACAAGGAGAAAGTCTGCCCTGGACAACATGTCTCTTCCTGGTAAACTGGCTGACTGTTCAGATAAAGATCCGAAAAACTGTGAAATTTATATTGTAGAGGGAGATTCTGCAGGCGGTTCCGCAAAAACTGCAAGAAACAGGGTTACACAGGCTATTCTTCCACTGAGGGGAAAAATTCTTAATGTAGAAAAAGCACGTTTGGACAAGATATATTCCAACGCGGAAATAAAGGCAATGATCACTGCTTTTGGCACCGGAATTCATGACGATTTTGATATTACCAAGCTTCGGTATCATAAGATTATCATTATGACTGATGCCGATGTGGATGGCGCTCATATTGCAACATTGCTTCTGACATTCCTTTATCGTTTTATGCCTGAACTTATTAAACAGGGATATGTATATCTTGCTCAGCCTCCCCTTTATAAAATTGAGAAAAATAAACAGGTATGGTATGCCTATGATGATGCTGAGCTGGACAGGATTCTTACGGAGATAGGACGTGACAGCAATAATAAGATCCAGCGTTATAAAGGACTTGGAGAAATGGATGCCGAACAGCTTTGGGAAACTACAATGGATCCTGAGAAGAGAATTCTTCTTCGTGTGACTATGGATGAGACAGCTACTTCGGAAATTGATCTGACATTTACCACACTTATGGGAGATAAAGTTGAGCCCAGACGTGAATTTATTGAAGAAAATGCTCGATTTGTTAAGAATCTGGATATCTGATAATAGGAGAATATATAATGGAAGATAATATTTTTGATAAAGTCCATGAAGTAGATCTGGAAAAAACCATGAAGGATTCTTATATTGACTATGCGATGAGTGTTATTGCATCCAGAGCACTGCCAGATGTAAGAGATGGTTTGAAACCGGTGCAGCGTCGTGTTTTATATTCCATGATCGAATTGAATAATGGTCCTGACAAGCCTCATCGTAAATGTGCACGTATTGTGGGTGATACAATGGGTAAATATCACCCTCATGGTGACAGCTCAATTTATGGAGCACTTGTTAATATGGCACAGGAGTGGTCTACCAGATATCCCCTTGTAGACGGACATGGAAATTTCGGATCTGTAGATGGTGATGGTGCAGCAGCCATGAGATATACAGAGGCCCGTCTGAGCAAAATTTCCATGGAGATGCTTGCAGATATTAATAAAGATACTGTTGATTTTCAGCCAAACTTTGATGAAACAGAAAGGGAGCCGGTTGTACTTCCCTCACGTTTTCCCAATCTTCTTGTAAATGGAACATCAGGTATTGCAGTTGGAATGGCAACAAATATACCGCCTCACAACCTTCGTGAGGTTATTAATGCTGTTGTAAAAATTATTGATAATATTATAGAAGAGCAGAGAGATACTTCCATAGAGGAAATACTGGAAATCGTAAAGGGTCCAGATTTTCCCACAGGTGCTACTATTCTTGGAAGAAGAGGAATCGAAGAAGCTTACCGTACAGGAAAGGGTAAAATACGCGTCCGTGCAGTGACGAATATTGAAACTCTCCCAAATGGAAAATCAAGAATTGTAGTTACAGAACTTCCTTATCTTGTGAATAAAGCCAGACTTATTTCCAAGATCGCAGAACTTGTAAGAGATAAAAAGATTGACGGAATTACTGATCTCAACGACCATTCCAGTCGTGAAGGTATGCGTATCTGTATTGATCTTCGTAAAGATGCCAATGCAAATGTGGTACTGAATCTTTTATATAAACATACGCAGCTGCAGGATACTTTTGGCGTAAATATGCTGTCTCTGATTCCAAAGAACGGAAGTCTTGAACCAAAAGTCCTTAATCTTAAGGAAATGCTGGAATACTATCTGGCACATCAGGAAGATGTTGTTACAAGAAGAACGAAATATGATCTGAATAAGGCACAGGAACGGGCTCATATTTTGGAAGGACTTCTGAAAGCCCTGGATAATATTGATGAGGTTATCAGCATTATACGAGGTTCCAGAAATGTCCAGATTGCAAAACAGGAATTAATAGAACGTTTCGAGCTGACAGATGTGCAGGCACAGGCAATTGTAGATATGCGTCTGCGTGCTCTTACCGGTCTGGAAAGAGAGAAGCTGGAGGCGGAATATGCTGATCTTATGGAAAAAATCCGAAAATATCAGGCAATTCTTGCGGACAGAAATCTTCTCCTCAGAGTGATACGTGAGGAAATTCTTGCAATTTCAGAAAAATATGGGGATGACAGAAAAACTTCCATTGGATTTGATGAATATGATATTTCTACAGAAGATCTGATTCCAAAAGAAAATACTGTGATCACTATGACCAAGCTGGGTTATATCAAGAGGATGACAGTTGATAATTTCAGAAGTCAGAACAGAGGCGGAAGAGGCATTAAAGGAATGCAGACTCTGGAAGATGATTATATTGAAGAGCTTTTAATGACAACAACTCATCATTACCTGATGTTTTTTACAAATACAGGACGGGTATATCGTCTGAAAGCATATGAAATTCCAGAAGCAGGCCGTACTGCCAGAGGAACCGCAATTATTAATCTGCTTCAGCTTATGCCTGGTGAGTTTATTACTGCTGTGATTCCTATAAACAGATTTGATGACGGAAGCTATTTAATGATGGCTACCAAGAAGGGACTTGTAAAAAAGACACCGATACGGGAATATGAAAATGTCCGTAAAACAGGTTTGGCGGCTATTTCACTTCGTGAAGATGATGAACTTATAGAAGTGAAATTTACTGATGATAAGAAAGATATTATTCTTATTACAAAAGATGGACAATGTATCCGCTTCAAAGAAAGTGATGTAAGAAGCACCGGACGTGTATCCATGGGCGTCAGAGGTATGAATCTGGCTGATGGGGATGAAGTTGTGGCAATGCAGCTTAATTCTCAGGGTGACTGCCTTCTTATCGTTTCTGCAAATGGTATGGGAAAACGTACGTCAATTGGAGAATTTACCTGCCAGAATCGTGGTGGAAAAGGTGTTAAATGTTATAAGATTACAGAAAAAACAGGCTGTGTTGTAGGAGCTAAAGCTGTAAATGAAGATAATGAGGTTATGCTGATCACAACGGAAGGAATTATAATTCGTATTCAATGCTCGGATATTTCTATTCTTGGAAGAATCACATCCGGCGTGAAACTGATTAATTTATCAGAGGGAGTGACAGTTGCCAGTCTGGCTAAAGTAAGAGATAAAGAAGAACAGGATACCAAAGAGGAGTGAAAAGGGGAAATTAAATAACCATGAGAAAGTGGAAGAACTATTTAATTACAGGAATGATAGTGCTTATGACTGTGGGAATCTGTGGATGTGGAGGTGTCAGTCATAAATCTCCTGAGAAAGTTACAGAGGAATTGATCCAATCCAGTGTAAATGGAAAAGAGAAAAAGATTCTGGATTGTTATCTGGAAACAAAAAATACAGAAGACAGCCTTAAATCTGAAGTAGATACACTGATAAAATACTATAAGTCACATAATGTGAAAAAACTAAAGATACAGGACTGTGACACACTTTCAGAGAATGAAAAATATACATATGTTTATATTACTTATAATCTTGTCCTTGATGATGACCAGGAATATCCATGTATAGGAACATATATGGTAGGAAAAAAAGATAAGGATTATTATATTCTTCCACCTTCTCAGATAACAGATGAAATGAGAAATCAGGCAGCATCAGACTATGCCAGGTTTATGACTACAGATACTTATAAGGAATATACAAAGGATTATGACACTTTTATTAAGAATAACCCTGGATATGAGGATAAAATTTCCGAAAAAATGAAATAAGGTGTTAAAGGAGAAAAATGAAGAGAATTATATTGATGGTTTTAAGAAATATTTTCTTTGTTCCTTATGGCTGGATCAAGCTATGCTGGTATGCTTCCCATGTTGACCGATATACAGAAGAAGAAAGGTATAAACTTCTTGAAGATATTGATGAAAGGGCAGTAAGAGGAGGCAATATTAATATCGAAGTCCACGGACAGGAGAATATTCCAAAAGAAAATGGATTTATATTCTTTCCTAATCATCAGGGGTTATTTGATGTTCTTGCAATTATTTATGCATGCCCTGTTCCCTTTTCTGTAGTTGCAAAGAAAGAACTTGCAGAGATTCCTTTTCTCAAACAGGTATTTGCATGCATGAAAGCATTTATCATCGACAGGGATGACATTAAACAGTCTATGCAGGTGATTATTAATGTTATCAAAGAAGTGAAAAAGGGCAGAAACTATCTGATCTTTGCAGAAGGAACAAGAAGTAAGAACGGGAATCATCCTCAGGAATTTAAAGGAGGAAGTTTTAAAGCTGCAATAAAAACAAAATGTCCTGTTGTACCTGTTGCATTAATTGATTCTTATAAAGCTTTTGATACTGGCTCTGTCAAACAGCTGACAGTTCAGGTACATTTTCTTGAACCAATGAATTACGAAGAATATAAAGATATGAAATCAACAGAGATTGCCGGCGAAGTTAAGAGGAGAATAGAAAAGACTATTCAGGAAAATGGAGGATGGAATTGAAAATAGAATAATTAAAAAAAAGTGTTGACAGAACTTCGGCTTTTAATTATAATAAAAGATGCGTTTGGAAAAACGTACTCAAAATTGCATAAGAAATTATGAAGTTCGGAGTCTGGAGAAGTACTCAAGAGGCCGAAGAGGTGCCCCTGCTAAGGGTATAGGTCGCTAACGCGGCGCGAGGGTTCAAATCCCTCCTTCTCCGCTTTTTTTGTGCGATTAATTCAAACAAAAAATAAAAGAAAAAGATGTTGACAAATTCTTGGAGCTATGATAAACTAAACAAGCTGTCAACAAAACAGTAGATCGTTTTTGAAAAAACTTTTTGAAAAGAGCAAAAAATGCTTGACAGAGTCGAAAGAACATGATAAAGTAAATAAGCTGTCGCAAGACAGAAAACCTTGATAACTGAACAGTGAAACACATACGATTCTCGAAAATTCTTTTACACACAGAGCACTTGATGAGGCGAAGCCGAATTTAGTGCGAGTGCGGTCCGAAGGAACTTAATGAGCGCGGCTGCGTAAGCAGGGCGCGGATTTAGTGAATCGGACTTCATTATTAAGAACGGTTGAAGAAACCAAAAACAGTAAAGACGAGAGATAACTAAGCTGGTTGGTTGTCTTGAGTGCATCAAACATTTAATCAGAGAGTTTGATCCTGGCTCAGGATGAACGCTGGCGGCGTGCTTAACACATGCAAGT
>JAQYGS010000204.1 GCA_028722515.1 Clostridia bacterium
CACTCCCACAATCCTGCCCCGAATTCGGATATCGTGGGACATACGTCCCACTTTTATCCTCATTTGGGGCGGGTCAACAAGTCATAAAACCACTTATGTGCAAGCACAATGTGGTTTATGACCTTTTGACCCTGGTATCAATAATATATCATATCTTATACTGTTTATCACATCTGTTTTCAAAAGATATTGTATTTTCTCTTGATAATAACAAAAATTTATCATAAAATAAAAATATATAATTTTATATTATAAACTCTATATGCTATTATAACTAAGAAAGGAATACCATATGCTGGATTTCAGAATAGAAACTTTCCTTGAAGTATGCAAAGATATGAATTTCACCAAAGCGGCCAAAAGGCTGAATCTTACCCAGCCTGCAGTATCCCAGCATGTTAAGTGGCTGGAGGAGAAATATCAGGCCAGACTTTTTGATATGCAGGGTAAAAAAGTATGCCTTACTCCTGCCGGTGAGATGCTTAAGAATTCTTCTGCAACCATGCAGCATGACATTTCTTTTCTGAAAGAAAAAATGCAGGAAACTTCATCAAAAAAACGGGAAATTAAAATGGGACTTACTCTTACCATTGCAGAATTTGAAATGGCGGATCATATTTCCCGTCTTCTTTACCGGGAACCGGAAATGTCTATGACCATTTCCGTTGAGAATACCAACGGGCTTCTTCAGAAACTGGAAGGCGGAATCATTGATTTTGCTCTTGTGGAGGGTAATTTCCCGGGAACAATCTACCACCACGAACTTTATTCCAAACAACGTTATATTGCAGTCTGCAGTCCACGGGAATCTCTCGCTCATGGAACCTATACGATCAGCCAGCTTCTGGATCACCGGCTTATCTTACGGGAAGCTGGTTCTGGAACAAGAAATATTATGGAACACTATCTTGAAATGAAGGGATTAAGCGTAGATGACTTCTCTTCAAGAATTGAAACCGGCAATATCGGGCTGATCAAAAAGCTTGTAATTAATGGCTGCGGCATTTCATTTCTTTATCAGACAGCTGTAAGAAAAGAACTGGAAGAGGGAAGTTTGTGTGAAATCGCACTGTCGGATATGGAGATCACACATGATTTCAACTTTATCTGGCGTGAAAACAGTATTTTCAGTGAAGATTACAGGAAATTCTTTAAAATCTTAAAAGCACAGTAATCAGAAAAAAAGGAGGATTACAAATGAAGGTATTAATTATCGGTGGTGTTGCAGCCGGTACCAAGACAGCTGCCAAGCTGAAAAGGGAAGACAGAAGCACAGAAGTGACCCTGATCACAAAAGGAGAGGACATCTCCTATGCAGGATGCGGACTTCCATATTATGTGGGAGGCCTGATTGAAGAAAGAGAAGAACTGGTTGTTAATACACCTCAGAAGTTTGCAGCTCTCACAGGTGTAGAAGTTCTCACAAAAAGAGAAGCTGTTTCTGTAAACAGCCAGGACAAAACCGTACAGGCAAGGAACCTGGAAAGTGGTGAAATGGAAACTTACTCCTATGACCGCCTGGTAATAGCCACAGGTGCATCCCCTGCTGATCTTCCGATAGAGGGTATGGATAAAAAAGGCATTTTCAAAATGCGTACCCCGGATGATGCCGTGGGAATCCGTGCTTATATCGAATCTAACAATGTGAAAAAAGCAGTTGTGATCGGTGCCGGTTTCATCGGACTGGAAGCAGCAGAAAACCTTCAGGCAAAGGGAGTTTCCGTTACAGTCATTGATTTTGCTTCACAGGTTCTTCCGGAAATCCTGGATTTTGAAATGGCAGCCTATGTGAAAAAACATCTGGTCAATAAAGGAATCCGTGTGATCACCGGAACAAAGGCTGAAGCAATCCTTGGTGAAGACTCTGTTACAGGCGTACGTACCAGCGTAGGTACTCTTTCCTGTGAACTGGTGATCTCTGCCGCAGGAATCCGTCCAAACACAGATTTTCTGAAAGATTCCGGAATTGATATGTTCAAAGGTACTATCAAGGTTGATTCCAGATTACATACAAACCTGCCTGATGTTTATGCTGCAGGTGACTGCGTTATGGTAACCAACAGGATCACAGGTGCAGACAAATGGTCTCCTATGGGATCTTCCGCAAATATGGAAGGAAGAACTCTTGCACAGATCCTTAATGGAAAAGATAAAAAATATCCCGGTGTACTGGGTACCGGTGTTGTAAAACTTCCAGCACTCAACTGCGGCCGTACCGGTCTTACAGAAGCTCAGGCAAAGGCTGCCGGCTATGATGT
Organism: Clostridia bacterium; assembly: GCA_028722515.1. Taxonomy (GTDB): domain Bacteria; phylum Bacillota; class Clostridia; order Lachnospirales; family Lachnospiraceae; genus Blautia_A. The sequence continues at coordinate 2,259 of JAQYGS010000204.1, forward strand.
GATCACGGCTCTTTCCGTTACAGATGACAAAGCGCATTATTACCCGGATGCTGCTTTCTTTATCACCAAACTTATTGCCGATAAAAACACGCATAAACTTCTTGGGGCCCAGATTCTTGGACCAGGCGCGGTAGATAAAATGACTGATATTGCAGTAATGGGAATTTCCATGAATGCAAAACTGGAAGATTTTGAAAATGTGGATTTTGCCTATGCACCACCTTTCTCCACAGCCATTCATCCTTTTGTCCAGGCAGTCTATGTCCTTCTCAACAAGATCGAGGGCACTCTGGTAAGTATGACTCCTGCAGAGTTTCTTCAGGGCAAGGCAGAAGGATACAGAATTATCGATGCCGGCTTAAAGCCTTCCATCCATGGTGCAGATTATGTAAACCTTACAGATGTAAATGGTGAAATTCCGGGGATTGGTAAAGATGAAAAGATTCTCCTTGTATGTGCCAAGGGCAAGAGAGCTTACTTCCTTCAGAACAGGCTGAGACATTTCGGATATACAAACACTGTTGTACTGGAAGGCGCCACCTTCTTTAATGATGTTCGTGTAAAGAATCCTTCCGCTAAGGTTTCACAGGCAGAAATTACAAAAGTTAAAGCATGGGGATTCCTCTGGGACAAGACCACAGGCGATCGTTTCAACTGCCGTATTATTACCAGAAACGGAAAGATCACTGCAGAAGAAAACCGTATTATTTCAGAAGCAGCTGAACTTTATGGAAGTGGAGAGATTACCATGACCTCCCGTATGACTCTGGAGATCCAGGGAGTTCCTTATGAAAATATTGAACCAATCCGTGA
>JAQYGS010000205.1 GCA_028722515.1 Clostridia bacterium
GAAGAGCTTCTGAAGAAAAATGGTTTCTATGCAGATTTGTATAACAGCCAGTTTGAAAAGAAGGAATCTGCATAAAATTAGAAATATAAAACAGCAGAGGATATTATACACATGACAGATCACAAAAACGGCACAGAATACCTTGAATATGTACTGGAAAAACTGAAGAATCGTATTGAAGAGCTTAATCTTTCTCTGGAAGAAGGCAACAGAGAGATTGAGGGTATGCAGGAGTACTACTGGGAAAATTATACGGAGATGGATCAGTATGGTTATGAGGATTATGATAACCAGCAGGCACTTTTCAGGCAGATATCTGCCAACCAGGAGCAGCTTTTACTGAAAAACCGCTTCAGAAGAATGATGGATTCCCCTTTTTTTGGAAGAGTGGATTTTGCTTATGAGGGGGAGGAAGAACCAGAGACATTCTATATTGGGATTGGAAATTTTGCAGAGAAGGCAGGACATGTGCCGCTGGTCTACGACTGGAGAGCACCGGTCAGCAGTCTGTTCTATGATTTTGACAGGGGAGAAGCCTTTTATGAGGCTCCCCTTTGCAAAATGAAAGGAGAAATTACTTCTAAATGGCAGTATAAGATCCGAAACGGTAAAATGATCTATGAATTTGAAAGTGATATGAAGATCGACGATGAGATCCTGAAAGCAGAGCTGGGGTGTAATGGTGAGGTTCAGATGAAGAACATCATACGTACCATCCAGAAAGAGCAGAATGCTATTATCCGCAATACCAGGGATAAGATTCTGGTAGTTCAGGGAGCAGCCGGAAGTGGAAAGACTTCTGTGGCACTGCACAGGATCGCCTACCTTCTTTATCATGACAGGCAGAACCTGAAATCTTCCAATGTACTGGTCCTTTCGCCAAACAGTGTGTTTTCCGATTATATTTCCCATATTCTTCCAGAGCTGGGAGAAGAAAATATTCAGGAAATGAGCTTCGATCTTTTTGCTTACAGGGAACTTCTGGGCACTGTTTCTGACTGTGAGGACAGATATGATGAAATTGAACGAAGGCTCAGTGCTCCATATTTGCCTTCATACACAGAAGAGAAACAGTCAGGCAGATTTGTCGACCTTCTGGAACGTTATGCCCTTGAACTGGAAGACAGACTGATGGATTTCTGTGATGTGGAATATAAAGGCTTCATAAAAGAAGAATCAGAAATTGTAAATCTGTTTTACTTTAAATTTCAGGATATCCCTCTTCTTTCCAGAATGGAGGCAGTGGAAGAGTATTTCATAGATGAAGTTGAAACTTTATGGAAAAGGGATATTACCGATGAAGAAAAAGAAATAATCCATGATAAATTTATGAGTATGTATACCACCAGGGATCTTTATGTGCTCTACAATGATTTTCTTGAAGAAAATGATTATGATGTGCTTCCTGATGTTCCTGTTGAAAAAAGAAAACTCCGGTACGAGGATGTGTATCCTGTTCTCTATCTGAAATATATTCTTATGAACAGAAAGACTACAGGCACCATCAAACACGTTGTAGTGGATGAAATGCAGGATTATTCCAGAATTCAGTATGAAATCATACACAAAATGTTTTCCTGTCATATGACGATTCTGGGTGATAAATTCCAGACGATGGATGACAGAAAGCAGGATGTTATGGAATTTCTTCCACAGATTTTTGGAAAGAAGATCCGAAAGATCGTAATGAACAAAAGCTACCGTAATACAGTGGAAATTGCCACATATGCCAATCGTCTGGCCGGAATAACAGATATGGAACTTTTTGACCGCCACGGTTCACCTGTACAGGAAAAATATTTTGACAATTTGAAACAGGCTATGGCTTATGTGCAGCAGGAATTAAAACTTGGAGAAAATCAGTATGAAACTGCTGCTGTGATTTTAAGAACGGAAAAAGAGGCAGAAAAAGCCTGGGCAATTCTGAAAGAAAATCTTGAAAAGGAAGGTTTTGATACGAAACAACGTTTGTCCTATATAGACAGGAACAGTACAAATTTTTGTAAGGGTCTGTCCGTAACGACCTTTTATCTTGCCAAAGGACTGGAATTTGATCAGGTATTTGCTGTTTTTCCCAAAGAGGATCAGACACCCCTAGTACGTCAGGCAAGATATATTGCTGCCACCAGAGCCCTTCACGAGCTTTCTGTGTGTGAAACAGGCAATATTTAAAAGTATTTTTTTAA
>JAQYGS010000206.1 GCA_028722515.1 Clostridia bacterium
GCCTTAATAGCATTTCTGACAGATACTCCCGCACCTATCTCCTCACGGATACGTGCATAAATAATAACATTCGCATCCACAGCCATACCAATTCCAAGGATAATACCTGCAATACCCGGAAGCGTAAGGGTAATATCAAAGGCATTAAGAGTAATAAGCATAAGTACTGTATAGAGAATCAATGCAATTCCTGCAACCACACCGGGAACACGATATGCAATGATCATAAACAGAATTACAATTGCAAGACCTATTGCGCCTGCAATAAGGCTTGTGGAAATCGCTTCCTCTCCCAGCTGAGCCGCAACTACGCTGGAACGAAGTTCTTCAAGTTCCAGGCTGAGGGAACCGATACGAATGTAAGAAGCAAGGTTCTGTGCTTCCTCAAGGCTGGACATTCCGCTTATCTGAGCTTTTCCTCCTGCAATCTCTTCATTCACATTAGGCGCACTTAATATCTTATTATCATAAACAATTGCAATCTGCTTGCCAACATTTTCTTTTGTTGCTTTTGCAAATTTGGTTTTTCCTTCTTTTGTAAGAGTAAGACTTACCACATACTCTTTGGAGCTTGTTTTCTGTTCCTGAATCGCACCGCCTTCTGCGGTGTCAACTTCAGTTCCTTCCAGAACCACACTTCCGGACTGTCTGATCTCGTCCAGACTTCTTGTAAGAACATATCCATCCTGTCCTGTGGTAAAGTTCTGATTTCCATCAGAATCCTGCTGGGTAATAAAACACAGAGAACCAGGCTTACCCAGATCATTCAGAATGGTATCTGCGTCTGTTGCTCCAGGAATCTCAACTGTGATACGGTTATTTCCTTCCTGATAAACCTGAGCTTCCGTACTGTACTGTTCCACACGTTTCTGCAGCTTATATATGGTATCAGACATATCTTCACTGCTTGGGTTACTTTCTTTGGTCTGATAGGTAATGCTGACACCACCTGAAAGATCCAGGCCAGTATTAATGTTCTTTGCTGCACCGGTTCCTGTAGGGCCAAAGCCTACCGCCGCAGTAAAGCAAAAGAATCCGGTCAGAATCAGTGTAAGGACCAGCACTACAATTCCTTTACTTTTCTTCATAGTTCTTTTCCCTTCTTGATTTTTAGTCCGCAAAAATGTGATCAGTCACATGACAGTGCGGCTTTTATCATGATAGCGCACTCCACACGCTTCCTCTGGAGTTCGCATCCGATTTCATAATTTCCCTTAATATCTCCCTGGGAATGATAGGCATTCGCAGCACATCCGCCGCTGCAGTAAAAGCGGGCAAAACAATCTTTACATTCCTTTTTTGTATAAACATTGCAGCCTGCAAATTCTTTCTGAATGTCCGGTCGGGTGATTCCATCATCCACATTTCCCATAAGATATTCCTCTTCTCCCACAAACTGATGGCAGGGATAAAGGTCGCCCCACGGTGTAACTGCCAGATATTCTGTCCCGGAGCCACAGCCGGAAAGGCGCTTATAAACACACGGGCCTCCGGTAAGATCAATCATAAAATGAAAGAAATTAAAGCCTCTTCCTTCTTTTTCCCTTTTAATCATCTCTTTTGCCAGAGAATCATATTCTTCCATTATCTGTGGGAGATCTTCCCTGCGAATAGCATAATCCTCGTTATCCGGTGCCACCACAGGCTCCACAGAGATCTGTTTAAATCCAAGGTCTGCAAGATGAAGCACATCCCTGGAAAAATCAAGATTATAGTGAGTAAAGGTTCCTCTTACATAATATCTTTCCTGATTACGGGACTGAGCAAATTTCTGGAATTTCGGAATGATCAGATCATAGCTTCCTGCCCCTTTTCTGAATGGACGCATATGATCATGTACCTCTTTACGTCCGTCAACGCTTAAAACAACATTTGACATTTCCTTATTGCAGAATTCCATAATCTCATCATTCAGAAGAACTCCATTTGTAGTCAATGTAAAGCGGAAATTCTTGTTATGTATCTTTTCCTGTTCACGGCCATATTTTACCAGATCCTTTACAACCTGCCAGTTCATCAAAGGCTCTCCGCCAAAAAAATCTACCTCAAGATTTCTTCTGGATCCCGAATTGGCAATAAGGAAATCCAGGGCTTTCTTACCCACTTCAAAAGACATTAAAGCTCTTCTGCCATGATATTCTCCCTCTTCTGCAAAACAATAACGGCATGCCAGATTACAATCATGGGCAATATGAAGACATAATGCCTTTACAACTGTCTGTCTGTTGTTTGAAAACTCTTCAATGGCGTTTTCATAGATATCCTTTGTAAAAAGCATTCCCTGTTCTTTAAGCTTTTCACATTCTTTTACAGAAGACTCTATATCTTCTCTTTTATAACGATCTCCTAATTTTTCTTCAATGGTTTCAACAGGAAGTCCCTCTTCCAGATAAGGCAGAATATCATATGTAACATCATCAACCACATGAATACATCCGCTGTTTATATCCAGTACAATATTGAAACCGTTATTTTTATATCTGTGAATCAGACTCATTTCATATTTATCCTTTCCTAAGCGTAAGATAAGCAGCGAAGATACTCTCCGCTGCTTATCTTCTTTAATCAAAACTGATGATTATTTATGCTCACAGCTCTGATTTCCTACTGTACAGGAAGTCTTACATGCGGACTGGCAGGAAGTCTGGCACTCACCACATCCGCCTTTTTTTACTGTATTCTGTAAATTCTTTGTATTAAGAGTCCTGATATGTTCCATTACTCTATCCTCCTTATGTAATTATATTCTTGGCATAGTATATCATATAATTTTACATTTTTAAAGCTTTTTTTTACGACAACATTCCTCCCAATGCACCGCCGCCCACACACATAAAGAATGTGGTTACAGCATGACTGACACTCATATCCCATTGTCTTCTGACTGCAAATGAAACTGCAAGAAGCAGAAGAAAATAAGAAAATCCCGTCACTATCCCCCAGAGATACTTATCCTTCTTTACAAGCTTCCCTGCCATAAGACCGCCCAGGAAACAGGACAGCACATACACGGCACTGATTCCCGCTGCAATTGCAGTTTCCCCCAGGTTAAAGGAAAACAGAAGAAATGCAAGCATCAGTAAAAATACACCTGTAAGTGCATAAGAAAATAACAGCGATTTCAGGACTGCCCTAACCTTCATTAAATACACACCTCCCATTGTAATATATGGGAAAGCTGATTTTCTTATGCTCAGGCAGTTTTCTTTGTTTATTTCTTTTTCTTCTTCACAAATACGATTACACCAATTATAATCACTGCTGCCACCAGAATGATTACAAATGGAAGAATATTCGTGGTATCTCCCGTATTAACTGTATTAACTGAATTACTGTCCTCATCAGAGCTGGTATTCTCTGTGTTCTTACCTGTCTGCGGTATTTCTTCCTCTTCCTTTACTTCCTCTCCTGTCTGTGAAACAGCCTGAGTCTGATCTGCAGCTGACATACCATTGTCACTGTTCTGAGTTTCATCAGCATCTTCCTCACCGCCTGGTCCTACCAGCTGTTTGCTTCCTGCAATGCCAAAGGGGCTGAATGAATGGGTACTGAATACCATAGTATTCCCCTGCACACTTGGAATAATTGTTTCTGTCGCACCGTTATCAAGAATATGTTCGATCGTATACTGATAACCTTCCTTCACAGGAACCGTCACACTGACATATTCGCCATTTGGAATCTTATACTCCGTATCCGATTTTAAATCCCAGAGTTCAAACTCGAAAGACTGAAAGATCATAGCGTCTGATTCATTTGTAAACTGATAGCTGTCTCCACTGGAAACCCGAAACTGGACATACCATGGCAGATCTGTTCCATTTACTGAAATTCCGTCACAGGTATGGTTCTCCAGAGCCTGCTCCTCTTTTTCTTCTTCTGATATATTTTCATCCACATCAGACGGTCTCTGGTCATTCATTTCCTCAATTACAGATCCTTCAAATATATCCTTTTCATTCTGGCTTTCAGTTTCCACAGGAATTTCCACATTCTCTGTATTATCTGATATTTCCGCTTCTTCTTCCGCCAAAGTCTCTGTTACTTCCGTTTCCTCTGTCAGACTGTCATTAATATCTTCCGGCGCAGGTGTAATATCCTCTGCCTGTATGTCTCCAATTACAGGAACCACAGACGTATCAGGAACTCCTGAAGGAGCAGGTGCTGCCTGTGATATGGCATCACCGGATGCATTATCCGCAATAATACTATTCACTACAACGTTTATGTATCCTACAACTCCTCCAGTCTCTTCATCCCAACCTTCCATTTCACTCAGATTATCCACTTCTGAAAAAGGTTTGAGTATTACTTTACATGGCTGGACATGCTCCGTAGGTACATAATTCTCATCCGCCCATACAAAAGTCCCATATTCACTGGCAGGCAGTACAACTTCTGACAATGGTACAGGGTCTGTGATGGTAATATTATCAGGCATTATTCTTCTGCCTTCCTGGGTTTCTCCAGTCTGGACCTGATCTGTAACAGCCAGAGCCGGAATGGTCTGGCCTCCCGCCAGTATTACTGTGAGAGCCGTTGCGGCAATGAAGCCTGCTCTTTTTCCCATTAATCTGTTAATTCTATTCTTTTTTCTATTTCTATCAGACATTTTACACCTCTGTTTTTCTCTTTCATCTTTCTTTATCATTCTGCTGAAATGTTTCTCTAAGATAAGCATTATCAGTTCTTTACTTTTCTGTAAAGAATTCTTAACATTTTTGCTTTATTCAACAGCATTATATCACAATTCTATTTTTTTCGACACCCCCTAATTTGTTTTTTTCAAAAAAAGAGTCTTCAAATCTGTTACCATAAACTAACTCTTATTCTTTCTTGAACTTGATTTTTACAATAAAATCATGTATATTTTTATAAAACATTTGTTAAAGGAGTGAATACTCATTGGATTCCAGTGTCATAATACAGACAATTGTTGTAATAATTCTGATCATGCTTTCAGCTTTCTTTTCTTCTGCTGAAACTGCTATGACAACCGTAAATAAAATACGTATTCAGTCTCTGGCTGAACAGGGAAATAAACAGGCTGTCATTCTTGAAAAGGTCATATCCAATTCTTCTAAAATGCTCAGTACCATATTAATTGGAAATAACATCATTAATATGTCAGCCTCTTCTCTTTTAACTACACTGACTATCCAGGTATTCGGGAATCTCTATGTGGGTCTGGCTACAGGTGTGTTGACTCTTCTTATTCTGATTTTTGGAGAAATCACTCCCAAGAACCTTGCCAATGTTAACGCAGAGAAGCTTGCCCTCTCTTACGCACGTATCATTTATTTTCTTATGATAGTGCTGACACCTGTTGTGTTTATAATCAATAAGTTGACGAGAGGCGTTCTGTCTCTGTTTCATGTTAACCTTGATGCCAGGTCAAATCCCATAACCGAACATGAGCTTCGTACACTTGTAAATGTAGGCCAGGAAGAGGGGGTCATTGAAAACGAAGAAAAACAGATGATCTATAACGTATTTGATTTTGGAGATTCCACCGCGAAAGATGTGATGATTCCCAGAATTGATATGACTTTTGTGGATGTCAATGCAGCCTATGAGGAGCTGATGGATATCTTCCGGGAAGATATGCACACCCGTTTTCCTGTTTATGAAGATAATACAGACAATGTCATTGGTATCATTAACATGAAGGACCTGCTTCTTTATCCGAAAGATAAGCCGTTTTCCATTCGTGAAATTCTGCGTGAGCCATATTTCACCTATGAATATAAAGGCACTGCAGATCTGATGATGGAAATGAGGAAGGCTTCTGTAAACCTCGCCATTGTTCTGGACGAATATGGTTCCACAGCAGGGCTCGTCACACTGGAGGATC
>JAQYGS010000207.1 GCA_028722515.1 Clostridia bacterium
CACTCCCACAATCCTGCCCCGAATTCGGATATCGTGGGACATACGTCCCACTTTTATCCTCATTTGGGGCGGGTCAACAAGTCATAAAACCACTTATGTGCAAGCACAATGTGGTTTATGACCTTTTGACCCTGGTATCAAAAAATATATGAATATAAAATAAAACTGGAAAGGAAGTTACTATAATGGAAAAAATGACAGATGGTTTAAAAAAAGTGATTCTGGCAGGTATTGGAGCAATGGCAACAACTGCAGAAAAGTCGAAGGATATTCTGGATGAACTTGTAAAAAAAGGGGAATTAACGGTTGAACAGGGTAAAATCCTGAACGAGGAATTGAAGCATAATATTAAGGAAACTGTCAAGGATACAAAAGAGAAGATGGAAGATGCTATCCATGAAGATCCAAAATCCGGGGAAAAATGATGACAGAATTACTTTGTCTGTTTCTTCTTGTTCAGAAGATAATTGACTGCTGTACAGCCGACAGAAACCAGAATCCTGCAAAGCAGTACAACCATAAAGGTTACAGAAAATGGATTATTCAGTTCTGTGCCAAGCAGAGTCGTGGTGATGATGCTGAGCATAGAGCCCAGGATGCCTGCTGTCAGGTACAGACGGAAATTTGTTCTGCATGCTCCGAAATACATGCTGACAATATCTCCAGGCAGAAATCCCACGATCCTTGTAATAAAACAGGCGAAAAAGCTGTTTTCTTCCTGGTATTCTGCAATCTGTGCGGCTTTGGGGTATCTGGTGCATATCTTCTGAACAAGATCTTCGCCTGAGTATCTGCCAAGCCAGTAGGGTACAGAGATTGTAATGGCAAGTCCTGCTGCACTTACAAGGATTGCCGGAAGTGGTGAAAACAGGATGCCGCTGGCCAGATACAGGATCGATATGGGAAACACGATCGTAAGGCTTTTTAAGCCAAAAAAGAGAAGCAGAATGATGACAGCCAGTACAGTGTTTTGTGGTGTATACCTTAGAATGGTTTTTACGGACAGGGGTTCCCCCGATTTATGCACAACGACGGAAAAAATAACCGCAATCATCAGCATTGCTATAATGGGTATAAATTTTTTGAATTTTTTTCCTTTGCCTTCTGTACCTGTATGAGATTTATTCATATATCTGCAGTCATCTCCTGATTCTCCTATGATAAGTTGTTAATGAACGTCTTCTTTATCAATAATATTTCCATCAATTTCATTTATTACACCATTTATTATCTGTACAGATTATTTTTCAAAATGGGCATATTTAAGAATGGCTCTTTCTCCTGAACCGGAAAACAGGTCACATAGTTCTTCATAAAATTTTACAAGGTCATAGGAGGCACCTTCGTCAAGCCAGTCCAGAAGTATACCCACGAAAGTACATTTATAGTATTTGATCAGAGTTTCTTTATTTTCCTGAGGAATTGAAATATTTTCTGTTGTGGTTTCTATGTAGGCACGGATAATGTAGTAGCCCATTTTGTTCAGATAACTAAGAAAAGAATCCTTCTGTGCAGAACAATAGAGATGAAGAATGGCTTTTTTTCTTTTCATACATTCTTCTGCCATATAAGTCAGACAGCTGAGCGGGGAACCAAAGACGCCATGACTTTTTATGACTTCGTCCACCCATTTTTCTACAGAATTTTCTGCAAGGGAGGGAATATCCTGAAAATGATAGTAGAAGGTATTCCGGTTAACATGACAGCGATCCACAATATCCTGCACTGTAATCTTGTTATATGGTTTTTCTTCCAGCAGTTGCCAGAAAGTATCTACGATCAATGTTTTTGTTCGATTCATTAATCTTACCCCTGTCCTTTTTAATAAAGAGATTATACAGTATAATTGTTTTTCTTGCAAATGAAAACAATCACAGAAGAAATATATTATAAGATTTTGAGCATAAAGTATACATATATATAAAGACTGTAGGGAAAATCGGACGTAACAGGATATACAGGTTTTTTGAAAATATCTATAAAAATTTCTTGATTTATAGTATTAATGCGTATATAATACTTCACATAAAGAATCTGAGGAGCGTGTGGCAAAGAGTACCTGATTTGAGCAGAGGATACAGACTTTCAGGACAGGGAAAGGGGTCAGCGCCGAAGCAAAGGAGCTTCTGTATGGTTTTTTTGCTGGTTTGGCAGACAATATCTGCCTGACTGTCGCACATTCGGTGCGGAGCGCAGTTCTTGCTTGGAAGATCTTTCAGACTAATGCGCAGCCGTCCTGAGTGACGGCTGTTTTTGCGTTCAGATTTTTTAAAACAGTCGGATATTTTATAGGAGGATCAGAGAATGAAAAGAAAAGCTTTCAGTTTATTTATGGCCGGAACACTTGCATTTGGCTGTCTGGGAATGCCTGTCTATGCTGCAGACGGTAATGTTCTGGATGTTGCACAGGGAGAAGACATTACTACTTTAGATGTTATGCAGACTTCCAATGATTATCTTGTACCTATGAATGTATTTGACCGTCTTTTCGAAGTCAAGGTACTCGATGATGGAAATACAGAAATTGACGGCAGTCTCTGCACGGATTACGAAGTCAGTGACGATGGCCTGACTTATACCTTTACTCTCAGAGATGGTGTGAAGTTCAGTAACGGAGAAGATTTTACAGCCGAGGATGTGGAGTATACATTTATGCATCTTCTCTCACCGGAATCTCAGAATGCTGATATTGCACTGGAGATCAAAGGTGCCCAGGATTTTATGAATGGAAAAACTGACAAGATCGAGGGAATTTCTGTAGACAGTGACAATCAGATTTCTATTACACTTGAAGCTCCTAATGCCGGATTTGTGGCAGAACTTACTTCACCGGCTATCAGTATCATTGATAAGACCACTGTTGAAAAAGCCACCAATTATGGCATCGATGTCAACGAATCTATTGGAACAGGTCCTTATGTTGTAACCGAGTGGGCAAATAATGATCATATTACCTTGGTAAGAAATGAGAGTTACTGGGGTGAAAAGCCTTCCGTTGATACATGTATCATCCATATTGTTCCGGATGCATCCACCCAGAATCTGATGTATCAGAACGGAGAGCTTGATATCATTGACCTTGATGGCCTTGATTCTTCTATTGTTTCCTCTACTTATGAGACACAGTATGCAGACAAACTGGTTTCCAAAGATCGTCTTTCCCTGACATACATGATGATGAATGAGAACAATGAATTCTTATCTGATCCTGTTGTTCGTCAGGCTATTCAGATGTCAATTGACCGTCAGGGTATTCTGGATTCTGTTTACGGAGGTAAGGGACATCTGGAGAATGGAATTATTCCGAAGGGCATTCTGGGACATAATGATAATGGAACTGAGATCAAATATGATCCGGACGGTGCCAAAAAACTTCTGGAAGATGCCGGATATAAAGATGGGGATATTTCATTTGAGCTTGCATATGACTCCTCTACAGGTGCCAATCCTCAGATGGTAGACCAGATCATTCAGCAGCAGCTGAAGGCAGTGGGCATTAACGTGGAAATCAAGACATATGATCAGTCAAGCTGGCTGGCAGCAAGAAAAGCCGGTGAACTTGATTCCTATACAGGAACATGGACAATGGATTATAATGATCCTGCTAATATCATGGCTACTTTCTTCGGAAGTACAGACAATACAGTGCTTCGTTCTGACAATTATGCAAATACGGAGATCATTGACCGTGTTGCAGCTGCATCCTCTATCGTAGATGATGATGAACGTTATGCGGAATATCAGGATCTGGAAGA
>JAQYGS010000208.1 GCA_028722515.1 Clostridia bacterium
TCAGGTAATGCAGACATTTCAGGCCAGTCCTTGATATTAGGTCCAAACTGAATCTCCACACTTGGATCTGCCACGCCGTGACTGTCAAATACACGATTTTCATAAATCGTTTTATCAAAGAAATATTTCTGATTCCTGTACTCTCCCGTATACTCTTCTGCGGAGGTAAGGAAACCCTTATTTGCTGCTGTTGCAGCAATCGATCTGGCATCCATAAGAGCAACCGAAGAGATCTGCCCATTTTGTATCTTTGAACCTTCACGGTTAGGAAAGTTTCTGGTTGTATGCCGAATACTGAATGCATTATTTGCAGGTGTATCTCCTGCTCCAAAGCAAGGTCCGCAGAAAGCAGTCTTAACCACTGCCCCCGTCTCAAGAAGATCTGCCAGAACACCATTTTTTGCAAGTTCCATATAGATCGGTGTACTTGCCGGATATACGCTTAAAGTAAATGCTCCAGAGCCAATGCTTCTGCCTCTGAGGATATCTGCAGCGGCACAGATATTCTCAAATCCACCACCTGCACACCCGGCAATGATTCCCTGATCTACATACAATTTTCCATCAACTACCTTATCTCTTAACGTAAACGGAACTTTTCCATCCAGGCTGACCTGGGCCTTTTTCTCCACATCCGCCAGAATATCATCAAGGTTCTCTTTTAGTTCATCAATCGTATAAGTATTGCTGGGATGAAAAGGCATTGCAATCATTGGCTTAATCTCTTCCAGATTGATCTCCACACATCCATCATAATATGCCGTCTGTCCTGGTTTCAATTCTTTATAGCCTTCTCTTCTGCCGTGAATTTCATAAAATTCTTCAATTTTATCATCTGTCTGCCAGATCGAGGAAAGGCATGTGGTCTCTGTGGTCATCACATCGATTCCTATACGGTAATCAGCACTTAAATTGGCGATTCCAGGTCCCACAAATTCCATTACTTTATTCTTCACATATCCGTTTGCAAAAACCTTACCGATAATTGCAAGGGCAATATCCTGAGGGCCTACTCCCGGGCGAGGTGTTCCCTTAAGATAAATTGCAACCACACCTGGCATATTGATATCATAGGTCTGGGAAAGAAGCTGTTTTACAAGCTCAGGGCCTCCCTCCCCCATAGCCATAGTGCCAAGTGCGCCATATCGGGTATGACTGTCTGAACCCAGGATCATCTTACCACACTCAGCCAGCATTTCTCTCGCAAACTGGTGGATTACAGCCTGATGAGGCGGTACATACATTCCACCATATTTCTTCGCACAGGTCAGACCAAACATATGATCATCTTCATTTATGGTTCCTCCTACCGCGCAAAGAGAATTATGGCAATTTGTCAGAACATAGGGAACAGGAAATTTCTCAAGACCTGAAGCACGGGCAGTCTGAATAATACCTACAAAAGTAATGTCATGAGATGTAAGTTTGTCAAATTTAATCTGAAGTTTCTCCATATTTCCGGAAATATTATGAGACTCCAGAATGGAATAGGCAATCGTATTTTTTCTTGCCTCTTCCCTGGAAACCGAAAGACCAGCCTCATTTTCAGGAACAATTTTGCAGCCATCCAGCAAATAAATACCGGTATCATATAATTTCATACTGTTTCCTCCAATCTTGGGTGTTCTACACATCTTTAGCACGCTAAACTTATAGAATTTTGAAGCTTATTATAAATTATTTACTTAAAATAATCAAGTATTCGCTTAAGTACAATTCATAGGAATCTATTATCCCATTTAAAAAATCCCAAAAAAGTAATATTTCAATTACTTTTCCGGGATTTTTAAGAACATCAGCCTTTAACAGCTCCTGAAACCATACCTTTGATAATTTCTTTGCTGAATGCGAAATACAAAATTACAATAGGTGCCATGGTAATCAGCATTGCCGCCATCTGTTTCGGATAATCCGATGCGAACTGTCCCTTAAACTGCGTCAGTGCCAGAGGTACTGTCTGCAACGCAACGTCCTTAATCAGAACTAACGCAAATGAGAATTCATTCCAGCAGCTGAATACCTGAATAATAGCAACTGTAATCAGGATTGGACGGCAAACAGGAAGAATAATTGTCCATAATGTATGGGAGAAATTGCTTCCATCAATAGCCGCCGCTTCTTCCAGCGAGACAGGTACCGTTTTTACATATCCTTCTACCAGGAATATTCCCATAGGAAGTCCAAAGGAAACATATGGAAGAAGAAGAGTAAACCATCTGTTATTGATTCCACATCTCTGGAACACTACATAAATAGGAACCAGCAGGGAATGGATCGGGATCAGCATACCCATAAGGAACATCACATACAGAATACGATTCAGTTTAAAATGTACACGGGCAAGAATATATCCCACAATAAAACTGAACGCAACGATCATAATAATCGAAAGTCCTGTTGTACGTATACTGTTCATCATGGAAGCACCAAGATGATAATCCTTATTTGTCAGGATCTTGATATAGTTGATCAGTGTAGGATTTTTTGGCAGACCTATGATATCTGCATTAAAAACACGTTTTTCTTTCAGGGAAGAATAAGCCATCCACACAATAGGAAAGATACATGATATAGAGAAAATAAGCAGGATCACATTCATGATAACTCCTACAATACCTTTTCTCACTTTATGAGTAGCAGGTGCATTCTTATTCATAATCTCATGCCTCCTTTTCTCTGGTCAGATATTTGATAAGAGCCTGTGAACCGCCGATAACGATCAGTGAAAGCACAAAAATAGCTACAGAAATACAACTACCATATCCCATATTACTCTGTCCAAAGGAAACCTGGTAACCATACATCGCCATAACCATAGATGCCGTACCAGGACCACCTTTTGTCATAACATAAATATTATCAAAAGCTTTCATATTACCTGCCACGCACAGGGTAATACAAACAAGCATTGTATTCTTAATCAATGGTAATGTAATATGTAATGCAGTCTGGACACCATTTGCTCCATCTATCTGGGCACTTTCAAAGATTTCTGTATCAATGGATGAAATAGCAGAGAGAATGATGACCATATAATAACCAATAAACTGCCAGATCAACGGAATAGTTACACATAACATAACAATATCAGGATTATTCAGCCAGACCTGACAAAGATCTGGTCTTCCAATCTTTTTTAAAAACCAATTAATAAGTCCATATTTGTTATGATAGATCATATTCCAGATCAAACCTATACATACAGCTGCGATAGTACTTGGGAAAAATCCGAATGTACGATGCATTCCTTTGAATTTGGTAAGCTTGGAATTTACCATAAGAACAAGGATAAATGCAATTCCTACCTGTCCGATGATACATGCAACTACAAGATAGATATTATGCCCAAATGCCTGCCAGAAAGTGGAATCATGAAACAGCTGAACATAATTTGCCAGTCCGGTAAAAGTCTTGTTCGGACCGCCTTTCCAGTCAAAAAAGCTGTATACCAGAGCAGCAATCAGTGGAACAAATACGGTAAACACAAACATCACAACAGGTACTAACAGATATAAGATAAGAGTTTTCTTTTTCGGTTTAATAGATGTAAGCATACCCCTCGCACCTCTCTTTCTCAACGTAAAACAGTCCTGCCCACTGCTGTGAGCAGGACTGTCGATACTTTTTGTTAAAAGACAGACTTATAACATTTTATCATATTATTTATAATTCTCTTCGTATGCTTTCTGAGCATCTGCTGCTACATCTTCAGGTGTCATATCACCATTAAGCATTGTCTGAAGGTCTGTGTTAACAACATCCCAAACAGCTCCGTTGATGTAGGAATCATAAATCTCGCATTTTGTTGTATCTACATATGACCAGTTGTAGAAGTCCTGTGTAACCTGATCAAATTTGCTGAGGTCAACATCTTCAACCTTTGTCAATCCGCCAAGTGCATAATTCTCAGCTACATAACTGGAGAATGCAGGTCCTGTAACTTCCTGTGCAAGATCGACAGCTGCTGCTAATTTATCAGGATCATCAGCAACCTTAGGATTGATTGCTACAGCATATCCAAGTCCGATGTTCTGAGACTGAGGATCTTCTGTTGCATCTGCAGGCTGAGGAAGAACTGCAAATCCGATATTGTTATATTTCTCTTCATCGCTTTCTTTAAGAGTAGCTGTTATGTAAGCTTCATCCCAGTTACCACCGATAAATGCTGCTGCATCACCGGAAATATAATATTCACGTGCATCTTCATTTGTTACAGCGTTGAAATCTTCGTTAAAGATTGATGTTTCTGTAAACAGACGCTGCATCTCTGTCAGAGCTTTAACAAATGCTTCATCTGTAAATTTAGCTCCACTGTTGTCAATAAGGCTCTGGAACCATTCCTTGCCTGTGTATCTGTCGCCCAGAGTTGATAAGAAGTCGCTGTTAGCCTGCCATTTACCGCCATTACCAAATGCAACTGTATCAATTCCCTGCTCTTCAAAATACTCATCAGCCTTCTCAACATCTTCCCATGTTGTCGGGAATGAATCGAAGCCTGCTTCTTTCCACATTGCCTTATCATAAATAACTACTGTACATGTACCACCTGTCAGTACAGGATATCCATAAACCTTATCTCCATCTTTGAATGGTGTGAAATAATCCTGATCATACTGATCATAATATGGTGA
>JAQYGS010000209.1 GCA_028722515.1 Clostridia bacterium
CCTGTATGAAATCCCCGTAGTGACAACTCCACTTAATGGAATTGCTCTGAACCAGACAGATCTGACAATTAACGAAGGCAATACACAGAAGCTCACACCTTCCTTTACACCATCTAACTCTGATGATGTAAAAGACGTGGTCTGGACAAGCAGTAATCCTGGGGTTGCGTCTGTCTCAGAGGATGGAACCATTCAGGGGAACGGTTATGGTCAGGCAGTAATCACTGCTTCTGCCGGAGATTTTCAGGCCCAGTGTCAGGTGACGGTAAAGGTATCTGAGAACAACACACCACTGACAAAACCGGTGCTAAAACTTTCCCAGAAATCTGCAGATCAAATACATTTAACCTGGAAAAAGGTTCCGGGTGCCAAAGGATACCAGATTTACTGCAAGACAGATTCCCAGTCTTCTTATAAGCGGATAAAAACTCTGAAAACAGGAGCTGTCAGTTTCGATGCAGCTGTAGTACCGGGCGTAACCTATTCATTTAAAGTCCGTGCTTATGGAACCAACGCAAGTGGAAAAAACAAATATTCTAAATTTTCAGCGGTGAAATCAAGAAAAGCTGCTGTCCCGGCTCCATCTAAGGTTTCATGTAAAATGAGTAACGGTGGTACAGAGGTTTCCTGGACAAAAGTAGCCGGTGCTTCCGGATATGTGATTTACCGCAATGGTTCCGCTGCCAAAACAGTGAAGTCCTCTGTCTCAACCTGGAAAGACACAAAAGCTTATGATTCCCAGACAGGCATGTACTGGGTTTATAACTATTATGTAAAAGCTTTTAAGACAGTAAACGGTAAGCGAATATACAGTAAGCCCACAAAAACGATAAATCTTTACTCGTAAATTATAAAACTACAAAAAGCACTATCACTTTGGTAAATAAAGTATAAAACAGGGCAATCTCATCGGCAAAATTTTTGCCGGGAGGCTGCCCTGAGTATTTGTCTTATTTCACTTCTACTAATTCAATCTTAAAGTTAAGTTCTTTTCCTGCCATTTCGTGGTTTGCATCAAATGTAATGTTTTTCTCATCCTTAGCTGTCACTTTAACAGGGAATGGCTGACCGAACTGGTTTGACAAGTATACCTGCTGGCCAACTGTCAGGTCTTCGGAACCTGGAAGCTGGGCGATTTCCATAGTGAAGATAGCGTTTGGATCTGCCATACCGTATGCTTCTTCAGGCATAAGGTGAACATCAATGATCTGACCAACTTCCATGTCAGCTACAGCAGCATCAAACCCTCTGATCATCTGGCCTGCACCGCAGATGAATTCCAGCGGTTCGCCACGGTCGTAAGAAGAATCAAACTGTGTTCCGTCATTGAAAGTTCCTCTGTAATGTGTGCGGCAGGTTTTTCCTACATTGCGTCCTGTAAGCTGTGGCTGTGATCCGCCACATCCACCGCATCCGCCACCACAGCTGTCTCCACAGGAGTGTCCCTCCTCATGGCTGCCACAGGAATGCCCTTCTTCATGATGGTGATGGTCGCAGTTGGCTCCGGAAGACACTAATTCGCCTTTTAAATAGCTTTCAACTGCCTGATCAGTATTTCCCTGGGCTCCGGCGCATAATTCGATTCCTGCCTCTGTGAGAGCTGTCTGAGCACCACCGCCGATACCACCGCAGATCAGAACATTTACACCCTGCTCAGCAAGCAGACCTGCAAGTGCGCCATGTCCTGTACCGTTAGAACCGATCACTTCACTGGAAACTACTTTGTTGTCTTCCACTTCATAAACTTTAAAAGACTCTGTTTTTCCAAAGTGCTGAAAAATCTCTCCATTATCATATGTTACTGCAATTTTCATTTAAAAAATCCTCCAATTATTTTTTATACCCATTCAGTCCAGTATAAACTGTCTGTGCCACAAAAGCAAGGCTATTTGATCAGGTAATTCTCAATTCCATTTGCAATTCCCCGTACCATTTTTTTCTGATAAGAACTCTGCTGCATACGGCGGTCTTCGGAGGGATTGCTCATATATCCCATTTCGATAATCGTTGTCGGAACTTTGCTCCAGTTGTTTCCGGTCATAGAGTCTGTTTCCCAGACGTATTCTTTTCTGCATCCTGTAGCTGACACATATGCATTGAGCACAGCCTCAGAGAGAGCTTTGTTTTTTCTGTACATAGATGAAATATAAGGACTGTTTCTGGTTGTACAGATAGTCAGTGCTCCACTGATAGAGGAATTATCACTTCCATTGGCATGGATACGGATATACGCATCTGCTTTTGCCTTATTTGCCACTTTTGCACGGTCAATACAGCTGAGAGCTACTTTACTGTTGGTTCTGGTCATTACTACCTTAAACCCTCTTTTCTGAAGAAGGGTTCTTAGCTGAAGACCAATGCTCAGGTTAAGCTTATATTCCTCCACACCTGTAGCAACACCCTGGGTTCCGGAAGTATCTTTCTCTTTCAGCTGGCTGGAACCAGGACCAAGAGGCTCATAACCACCGGCAACGACAGCAGAATGCCCCGGATCCAGTACAACAACAGGAGTCCAGACACCTTTGCTGTTGATCTTTCGTCCATTTACAGTCTGATTGATACGCATTCTTCCGGTCTGTTTGCCAAAATACCTGAAACGGTTATGAATACGATGCCACCCTGTAAGCATGGTACCGTCTACTGCAAAACAGTAATAATACTTACCGATTTTGTGCAGGTCTGTCAGCTTTTTGCCATTTTTATAATAATATTTTTTTCCACCAGAGGTTTTCCAGCCGGTAAAAGTGCTATTGACGGATGCTGCCTGGACCTCTGTAAAATCTACAACAGGCAACGCTGTGATCAGGAGAAAAATACATAAGAGCCAGATAAAACATGATTTTCTTTTCTTCATACATGATTTCCTTTCATTTAGAGATGTTTTAAGTAATAGTTCTGTATGTTGATTATATCATGTAATTGTCTGGGAGTGTGGGAAAAAGTTCCTAAAAAGAAAGACTCCGGTCGCAATGACCGGAGCCTTCTTTTTAGGAATCTGTATTATTTACCCAAATGGATTATTTAACAGTAGCCTTTTTCAGGTTTGACCATGAGCTGAATACCTTGCTTCCATCTTCAGATGTTCTGTTGAATGCATGCATTCCAACTGTCCATGTTCCCTTTGGTACATTCTTGAATGTAGCTGTTACTGTACCTTCTTTAAGGTTCAGTACTTTGTGATCGCCATAGTGATATGGACGTGTCTCACCGTTTTCTTTCTTGGAAGATGTTCCAAGTACTACGTCGTAACCAGTTGCGTTTGCAGCTGCTTTGTATGTTACTTTGATAGTAGATCCGCTTACTTTAACGTTTGTGATAACCGGAGCATCTGGTGTGATTGATGTTACATAGAATGGATAAGCATTAGACCATTCTCCAAATACTTTCTTACCATTCTCATCACGTGTCCAAGCGTGGCAGTATGCGTAATATGTTCCCTGCTGTGTATATTTAAATGTAGTAGAAGTACTTACCTGATTCTTGTTTACAGAAGCGTAATCTTTGTTTGTGATGCAATCACGATCTGTAGAGATTACATAATCATAACCAGAAGCATTTGCAGCTGCTT
>JAQYGS010000210.1 GCA_028722515.1 Clostridia bacterium
TTGCCTTTCCAATACTGCCCTGGGCATAAGATGCATCAATCTCTGCCTGATAATCCGGAATGTGAAGATGTTCCATAAGATACTTTTTCACAAGCCCATCACTTACAACCTTCAGATCCAGACGGACACATCTTGACTGGATAGTAGGAAGAAGACTGTCTGCATTACTGGTCAAAAGCATAATTATCACATATTCAGGAGGTTCTTCAATTGTTTTCAAAAGCGCATTCTGTGCCTGAGGCGTCATAAGATCCGCATCTGCTATGATATATATTTTATGAGGGCTGTAATATGGCCTGATACCCACATCGTTAATAACCTGATCACGAATTTCGTCAATCGTAATCGTTCCCGGTTTCTCATGTCCAACCATTATAATATCCGGATGATTCTTACCCATTGCCTTCTTACAGGAATCGCATTTCTGACACGGTTCTGTGCCACCTGCTTCACACTGAAGTGTAGCAGCAAAAGTACCTGCCAGAAGTTTCTTACCTGATCCCGGTTCCCCTGCAAAAATATATGAATGGGATATCTTCCCTGTCTGAATGGCATTCTTTAAATGCCTGATAATTTCTTCATGACCAATAATATTGCTAAATCCCATCATCAGAATCACCTCATTCACCTAGATATTTTTGTTATTATATCATAAAATTAATGCTATTGTACAGATTTTATATAATTTACGATTTCTTTCACACAAATATCCAGATTTTCATTCTGAAATCTTTTTGTAATGCCTGCCCTGCGTATATTTTCTTCTGAAAAATCTTCCTGATCAGCCAGAAATCTTCTGCACATTTCTTCATATTTTGGATGAATCTGTTCTTTTTCTCTTTTTAATGCACGGGTTAATCTTTCCCCATCTTCTACTTCAATATAAATGGGACATATTTTATTTTCCCCGTAATATTCTTTTAATTTCATAAAGGATTCCAGGGTACCAATTCCCAGATAATCTGAATTCTTTAAATCTACCTGGCCATCATCCACAGTAAAATAATTCCATATGCCATGTACCGTTTTATATGAACGAGCCTCTATCAGAATACCTTTTTCTCTGAATTCTTCCAATTTCCGGTCATCCACAAAAAAGTAATTACTGCCATTTATCTCCCCTTCTCTTATAGGACGGGTAGTATACAAAACCATTTTTTTTAATCCTAATTTCTCATCTGCACTTAGAATAGAATATATCTTATCTTTTCCAGATGCACTCTTTCCCATAATGTAAAAAATTTTTCCCATAATTAAATATTGACCATTTAAGGACTTTTACTCCCTCTTCAGGTTCTTATCCTGTTTTATAACGTTATTGTCATCAACAATACAGATAGTCTCATTTGTTTTATCACTGAGTCCCTGTACTTCCATTCCTTTTTCCAGAAATCTTTTCACATTTCTTATCAAATTTCCGGTAATCTGTTCTCCGGGAACGATCACAGGAATTCCAGGCGGATACAGATAAACAAATTCACCTGTTATTTTTCCAACACTCTCTTCCAGTCTGATTCTTCTCTGTGGTAAATCCATTGCCTCTGAAATCGTTAAAATCTGTTTCATTTTTGCATAAGAATTAATTTCCCTGTCAGATTCTTTTTCCCTTTGAACAAGTTTTACCTTACTGTCAATACTTTCTATAGCATCACATAATCTGTCAAGTCCTTCTTTCGTATCTCCTACAGATGCAATTCCAAGAACATAATTCTCGGACTTCATTTCCATTTCAATATGAAATTCTGTTCTTAAAATATCATAAAGCTGTTTTCCATTTATAGATGTTCCAAGAGTAGAAAATATCAGTTTTGATTTATCAAAATCATAAATGCCTGTACTGTCAAGCATTTCAGGAAGAACAAGTCTGATACGGCTGCAATTCATAAGACGTTTTCTTGCTTCTTCCAGATGGTCGGTGAATTCTTTAAACATATTTATTCCGTCTTTTTCCAGTTTATCCATGCATGCATCAATACTGGACATGAGTATATAAGAAGGACTGCTTGTCTGGTATATAGACATAAATCTTCTTATTTTTCCCACATCTACTCTGTCACTGCATACATGAAGTACTGCAGTCTGTGTCATGGACGGAAGTGTTTTATGAAGGCTCTGTATCACAATATCCGCACCCAGATCCGCAGCTGATACCGGAAAATAATCTGAGAAATGAAAATGTGCTCCATGTGCTTCATCTACAATTAATGGAATTCCATATTTATGAGCAATATGGGCAAGATTTCTAACATCTGACACCACACCATCATAAGTTGGAGAAGTGATCAACAACGCCTCTACTTCTTTATTTTCTTCCAGATATCTTTCCACACGTGAAGGAGAAATTCCTCCATTTATCCCCAGTTTTGAATCTTCATGTGGATAAATATAGACAGGATGTATATCTCTTAAATATAATGCATTATAAACTGCTTTATGACAATTCCTTGCCATAAGAATGCTTCCACCCTTATTGACAGATGCGCTTATGGCAGCAAGAAGAGCTGCCGTACTTCCATTTACACTGAAAAAGCACTCTTTCGTACCATAAATTTCTGCAGTATACTCCTGGGATTTTTTTATGATTCCTTCTGCATAATGTAAATTATCAAAATCATATATTTCTGTAATATCCCTGTCAAAAGGAAAATTTCCACATGAGGAATTCATATTTCTCTTATGTCCCGGCATATGAAAAGGATAATAATCAGATTTTGCATATTCTTCTAATTTTGTGTATAATCTGTCCATATCTTCCTTCTTTAAAAATCAAACCTTAAAACGATATCCAACTCCCCATATTGTTTCAATATACTGGGGTTTTGCAGTATTAAATTCTATTTTTTCACGAATCTTTTTTATATGAACTGTTACGGTAGCAATATCTCCCACAGATTCCATATCCCATATTTCGCGGAATAATTCCTCTTTGGTAAATACTCTGTTGGGATTTTCAGCAAGAAATGTAAGAAGATCATACTCCTTGGAAGTAAATGTGGTTTCCTCCCCATTTACCCACACACGCCGTGCTGTCTTATCAATCTTAATTCCCCTTATCTCAATAATATCATTCTTTTTTACATTAGAACCAATCAGTCTGTTATACCTGTCCATATGGGCTTTCACCCTTGCAACAAGTTCACTGGGGCTAAACGGTTTCGTCATATAATCATCTGCACCAAGTCCCAGCCCTCTGATCTTATCAATATCATCCTTCTTTGCAGAAACCATTATGATAGGTGTATTTTTTACCTGACGTACCTGA
This sequence comes from Clostridia bacterium, assembly GCA_028722515.1. Taxonomy (GTDB): domain Bacteria; phylum Bacillota; class Clostridia; order Lachnospirales; family Lachnospiraceae; genus Blautia_A. Next base: position 3,263 of record JAQYGS010000210.1, read on the forward strand.
CGGCAGATATCAAATCCATCAACCTCAGGAAGCATAAGATCCAGTATTATAAGATCAAACTCATCATTCAATGCTTTCTCAAGTCCTGTATCTCCTCTGTTACATATTTCTACTTCAAATCCGGAAAGTTCCAGATAATCTTTTTCCAGGTCCGCAATTGCTTCTTCATCCTCTATAATCAATATTCTGCTCATTTCATAGGTACCTCCTGATATTTTCTCAGAACAAAATACATTATTGTTCCAATTCCAAGTCTGCTTGTAGCCCATACTTTACCACCATGATCTTCCAGTATCTTCTTTACAATAGAAAGTCCGATTCCACTTCCTCCTTTTGATGAATTTCTGGATACATCCGTTCTGTAAAAACGATCAAAAATATAAGCTATATCTTTGGCAGCAATTCCCTTTCCATTGTCCTCAATTTCAACCTGAATAAAGTCTCCTACGTCTTTAATTCTTATCTGAATAATACCTTTTGGCTTATCCATATATTTAATGGCATTACTGATAATATTGTGGATTACACGCCTTATCTGTTCTCCATCTGCAATTACAAGTACATCCTTTTCCACATAATTAGCATATACCAGTTCTATTCCTCTTGTCTCAAGCTCAAGTCCTACTTCCTGTGCACAGTCATTAAAATAATCTTCCACATTTAGTTTACTGAAAGTGTATGGAATACGGTTTGTATCAATTTTGGAATAAAAAGTTAATTCATTAATAAGATGATCCATCTCATTTGTTTTATTATAAATTGTTTTCACATATCTATCCATTTTTTCAGGGGTATCTGCAACACCATCCATGATTCCCTCTACATATCCTTTTACTGCTGTAATAGGTGTTTTAAGATCATGGGAAATATTGCTGATCAATTCTTTATTTTCCTTGTCCAGAAGAATTTTCTCTTCTGCTGATTCTTTCAGCCTTTTACGCATTTCCTCAAAATCACGGCACAAATCTGAGAATTCATCATTTCCCTCTACATTCATGACAAAATCCAGATTTCCCTCTTTAATATTCTGAGTTGCTTTCTTCAGCTTTACCAAAGGTGTGGCAATACTTCTGTATATCCACAGACCAATAGACAAAGCTGTAAACACCAGAATTACCGTTGCTGTAAAAAGAAGATCCTTCGTCATAAGCTTAACCTGTGTCTGGCTGTTTTCTGATTCATCTATAGATATGTCGTATACAACATCTGAAGAATTTGCCATATATTCCTGTGCCATTTTTGAATGGCCTAATCCATATAATGCAGCTGAAAATAACAGAAGTGGTACAAGAATGATCATACCAAATCCAACAATGATCCTGGTTTTTAATTTCATGGAAATCCGTCCTTTATCCGGTTTATCTTTTACTTTTAAGTAATTATAACATAAAGTCTGTTAGTCATATCTAAATTTTCTATAAAACTTCCTTTATGTAAAAAAAGCTGTTCTGCATCTTCATCATACAGAACAGCTCTTTTAATCCTATTATTTATTATGCAAGATATTTCTTAAGATCTTCAACTTTATCCAGATGTTCCCAGGGAAGATCAACATCTGTACGTCCAAAATGTCCATAAGCTGCTGTCTGTTTATATATTGGACGTCTCAGATCAAGCATCTTAATAATTCCGGCAGGACGAAGATCAAAATTCTCACGAATGATTTCAACCAGTCTGGAATCAGAAAGTTTTCCTGTTCCAAATGTATCTACATGAATAGATGTTGGATGAGCAACACCAATTGCATAAGAAAGCTGGATTTCACATTTATCTGCAAGACCTGCAGCTACGATATTCTTTGCAACATAGCGTGCAGCATAAGCTGCAGAACGGTCAACTTTAGTACAGTCTTTACCGGAAAAAGCTCCGCCGCCATGACGTCCTGCTCCACCATAAGTATCCACAATAATCTTACGCCCTGTAAGACCGCTGTCACCATGTGGTCCACCAATTACAAACCGTCCGGTAGGATTAATAAAATATTTTGTATTTTCATCCACCATATCTGCAGGAATAATTTCATCAAAAACATATTTCTTAATATCCTTATGAATCTGTTCCTGGGTTACTTCAGGATCATGCTGGGTAGAACATACAACAGTATCAATACGGAATGGCTTTCCCTCTTCATTATATTCCACTGTAACCTGAGTTTTTCCGTCAGGTCTGAGATATTTCAAAGTTCCATCCTTACGGACTTTAGCCAGCTGTCTGGCAAGTTTATGAGCCATATTGATCGCATAAGGCATATA
>JAQYGS010000211.1 GCA_028722515.1 Clostridia bacterium
CTTTTTCTGCTGGGCAGGTGTGCGGAATCTGCAGAGAAGATCAACACGGACCGGAAAGTCTTTCATTCTCTGAACAAAAGTATTATAGATCTGCTGCGCCAGAATAGTTGTAGGTGCAAGGTATGCCACCTGTCTGCTTTCATGTACTGCCTTAAAAGCAGCCCGAAGAGCTACTTCCGTTTTTCCATATCCCACATCGCCACAGATAAGCCGGTCCATAATCTTACTGCTCTCCATGTCTCTTTTTGTATCTTCGATGGCACTAAGCTGATCTTCCGTTTCTTCGTAAGGAAACATTTCCTCGAATTCCTTCTGCCATACTGTATCAGGACCACAGACATATCCCTCTTTTTCCTGACGTGCAGCATAAAGTTCTACAAGGTCTTTGGCTATATCCTTCACAGCACCCCGGACTTTGGTTTTTGTCTTATTCCATTCCTGGGTTCCAAGTTTATTCAGCTTAGGCGCTTTATCAGCATCTGCGCCGGAATATTTCTGAAGAGAATCCAGCTGGGTAGCCAGAATATAAAGATTACTGCCCCCTCTGTATTCAATCTTGATATAATCCTTGGCGACTCTGTCAACCTCCACTTTTTCAATGCCCCGGTAGATACCCAGTCCGTGCTTCTCATGTACCACCAGATCCCCTATGGAGAGTTCTGAGAAATCCTGGATACGTTTTCCGTTATAAATCTTCTTTTTCTTTTTCTTCTGTTCCTGGCCAAATATATCCGATTCGGTCATAACTGCAAATTTGACCAGCGGATATTCAAATCCTTTTCTTGCATGGCCATAAATAACCATAATTTCTCCGGGGCTTATTTCACGGTCGTAATCCTGACCATAAAAAGCACTCAGATTCTCTTCCTGCAGATCTTTAGCCAGACGCTGGGCCCTGGTCCTTGAACCGGAAAGCAGCACGATCCTGTAACCTCTTTTTTTATACTGATGAAGGTCTTTAACCAGTAGATCAAAGCTCCCGTTGTAGGAATTTACAGATTTCACTTCCATGCAGAATTTATTTTGGATCTTCCATCCTGTCTGCCTGGGTTCAAGAGCACAGAGAGACACACAGTTTCTCCTGTTCAGTTCCTTCTGAAGCTTATCAAAAGAGCATATCCAGTTGGGGGAAAGATTCTGTTCCCCTTTTTCCTCCCTGTGCTTCCGGCTTTGCTGGTACTCTTCTTCTGTTGCCTGTCCTTTTTCTGTCAGACGGTTAGGTTCATCCAGAAAAACCATGGTCTTTTCTTCCGGAAAATAATCCAGGAAAGAAACCATGTTTTTTTCCTGGATATGTTCAACAGCAGGATAAATCGTAATGTCCTCCAGGTTTTCAAGAGATCTCTGGCTCTCCGCATCAAAGCTGCGGATGGAATCGATTTCATCTCCCCAGAGTTCAATTCTCCATGGATTTTCTTCTGTAAGACAATAAACATCCACAATGCCTCCGCGGACAGAAAACTGTCCGGGCATTTCCACCTGTCCCACACGTTCATAACCCAGTCTTACAAGCTGTTCCTTCAGCAGTTCAATATCTACAGTGCTGTCGTTTTTATAATGAATCAAATGTGTTTTTATTTTTTCAAGCGGCTCCAGGTAATCCATACACCCATCAATACTGGTAATAACAGTACATTCTTCTTCCTCAATAAGTGCTTTTATTACCTTCATCCTCTGACGAATCAATAAATTTCCGTGAATATCCGCCTGAAAAAAGAGAAGATCCTTGGCCGGATAGAAAAGTGCTTTTTTATCATAAAACTGATAATCTTCGAATAGCTCTCTTCCCCGTTTCTCATCTTCAGCCAGAATCAAATGACAGCATGTCATCTTTGAAAGCCCATAAATGAGATGGGCCTTCTGTGATTCCATACATCCTGTAATCTGTATGATTCCATGATTATTTCTGCTCTGTTCACAGATCTGCTCATACTCTGCAAGCCCATGCAGAGGTGTCAAAAAAGCTTCCATACCAACCTCACTGAAATTATTGTTTTGCTGTTAAAGCGGTACCTGCTTTTCTGTTGTATTCATTCATAGCTGCATCTGGTCCCTGGGAAATCATTACATCCACAGCCTGTGCAGCTTTTTCTATAGCTTCATCCACAATTTTTCTTTCCTGTGTGGAAAAGCGTCCCAGAACATAATCTGCCAGATCCCATCCTGCAGGCTTGGATCCAACTCCTATTTTTATTCTGAGGAATTTATCGGTACCAAGCTGGCGGATAATATCTTTGATCCCATTATGTCCTCCTGCACTTCCCTGCTTTCGGATGCGGATCTGACCCGGGTTCAGATCAATATCATCATAGATTACGATTAGTTCCTTTTCCGGATCAATTTTAAAAAAGTTTGCCATATCTCTTACGGGTCCGCCGCTTAAATTCATAAAGGAAAGGGGCTTCATCAGAATTACCTTTTCCCCGCCCATAACCGTTTTGCCATACATAGCATTAAATTTCACACCACTCTGGGGAACATTATATTTCTCCACAAGACAATCTATTGTGTCAAACCCCATGTTATGACGTGTGGCCTCATACTGTCTGCCGGGATTTCCCAAACCAACTACTAAGTACATATTTACTCCCCTAGTTAAAATATACCATTTCGTCTTTCAATGGTTCACATACTTTCACACTGTCCGCATAAAGGACAATACCCTCGCCCTGATATTCCATTCGGTTTTCAAAAGCAACCTTCGCTGTAACTTCCACCCAGCTTCCCTCTTTAAGGTGTGGTGTATCATCACTTTTACAAACATATCCCAGGAATGTGGTATCTTCCGCACAGCATGTCATCGCAGTACGTCCAGGCACAAAGAATTTGCTTCCCATTCCCCGGGGTTTCATAACACGCCCTTTAAAGCGGACCGTTTTTCCCACATACGTATCAGGATTATCCTCGGCATCCACAAACCAGATTCCGTAATCCTCCGGTGCAATATCAATAACAGGAGCATTGATATCAAAGGGCATTTCGTCCTGAAAAGCATCCAGCTCCCCTTCTTCATCCTCAAAGATCACCTCTGCGCTCTGGTTTGCCACTTTAATGCCCCTTCTGTATGCAGGGAGAGGATCGTCCTGGCTGCAGCGGTTAAAAATTACCATATCCGTATTTCTTACCATATCCATAAACAGGGATTTCATGTTTGCCATATACACCTGGTAAGTCGTGGCATCTACACAGGTAATCTCCTGCTCGATTCCCCATCCATCCGGAAGTTTCATCTGCTCAAACTTACTTACAAGCCACATTCCATTATATTCCATTACAACACGGTCCGGCTGATGAATAATGTCCATGGCAGCCAGTCGCTGCGGCGTCAGATCCTTTTCATCTTCAATTACCTCAACCACAGTATTTGCAAGTTTCAGCTTATTCATATCATATTCTTCTTCCCCTTCTTCACAAAGGATCAGAAGGGTTTTACCATCAATGGCAAAGTAGTCCTGCTGTAATGTAAAATCCAGGAAAGTGGTCTTTCCACTCTCCAAGAAACCTGTAATAAGGTAAATCGGTACTCTTATCTCATCCATATCTTAATCCTCTGCAAGTCCGAAAAGCTCTGCAAGCTTATGCTCATTGAGTTTGGATCCGATTACACAAAGACGGCCTGTGTATTCTGGTGCTCCCTCTCTGATCTCTGTTTCCTCCGGAACCATATCAAAATAGATCCATGTCCCGTCTTCTGCAGGAAGCATACCCTTTGCCCTAAGAATGGTACCATATTCTTCAGATTCAGAAAGAGCCTCCAGCATCTTTTCAAGTCCTTCTCTGGTGTATTTCTTAATAGTTTCACGGCCCCAGCTTGTAAATACTTCATCTGCATGATGATGGTGATGGTCATGTCCACAGCCACACTCTTCATGATCGTGATGATCATGTCCGCAGCCACACTCTTCATGGTCATGGTCGTGATGATGCTCATGTTCTTCATGATCATGATCGTGATGGTGCTCATGCTCTTCATGGTCATGATCGTGATGGTGCTCATGCTCAGCTTCTTCCATAAGCTCATCTGAAAGAGAAACCGGATGTTCCATTACTTCCAGGATTTTCTTTCCGTCCAGTTTATCAATAGGCGTTGTTATAATAGCAGCTTTTGCATTCATTCCACGGAGAAGTTCCATAGCCTGCTCTGCCTTTTTCTCATCCACAATATCTGTACGGCTCATAATAATTGCTCCCGCATACTGAACCTGGTTATCAAAAAACTCTCCGAAATTTCTCATGTACATTTTGCATTTTTTAGCATCTACCACCGTTGTGTAACTGTTCAGAACAATATCCACATCTTTCTGGACTCCCTGCACAGCTCTGATCACGTCAGAAAGTTTTCCTACTCCTGACGGCTCGATCAGAATTCTGTCCGGATGATATTTATCCACCACTTCTTTCAGAGATGTACCGAAATCTCCCACCAGAGAACAGCAGATACATCCGGAATTCATTTCACGGATCTGAATTCCTGATTCTTTCAGGAACCCTCCATCAATACCAATTTCTCCAAATTCGTTTTCAATAAGTACAACCTGTTCATCCTGAAAGGCTTCCTTCAGAAGCTTTTTGATCAGTGTAGTTTTACCGGCTCCAAGAAAGCCTGAAATAATGTCAATTTTAGTTGCCATGATTTTCTATCTCCTTTTCTGTATAGTATCTGCAATTTTATTTCCTGTTAAACGCACTTTGACCAGGAAACATATCTGCCCCCTGGTTTATTCTATAATTCTATCATTTTTAAATAACGGGGACATGATCGGTTATCATGTCCCCGGATTATCCTGTGATCAGCCATTAATCATATAGCTCATGATCTTGTCAATGTCTTCCTTCTCGTATGCAACAATCTCAAGCTCCGGAATCTCTCCATTGGAAAAAATATTAGCCAAAGATACATACTGGGATAATTTGGATTTCAGATTCAGTCTGTCGCCCTCGCCTGTGACTAATTCTACTTTACCTTTACAACTGTCTACTACTTCAAAAAATTTATCAATGTCTTTAATATTAGAAACTTTCATAGCTATTCTCCTTTCATGATTCAACCATTTATCCTTGTTTTCGCGCTCATTATAACGCAGCCCTACGGAAAAAGCAATTATTTATTTTGCACGAAATTTGAGGATTTAAAGGCCTTTAATACACAAAAACAGCGACTCCATAGCCTGGAAGGGAATATCCAACTGAATACGGACGGTTATCACATTCCTGTTTCTCAGCTTTATACATTTTAGGTTCAACCAGACCCGTTTCATTCATGATCAGTTTATATTGTTTTTTCTTAGGTACTCCAACCCTGTAATCCGGACGGTCAACAGGTGTGAAATTCACAACAAACAGAATATTATTTCTCTTGGTAGGAGATTTTCTTACAAAGCTGAATATGCTTCTGTCCCCGTCATTAGGATTAATCCACTCAAATCCCTGTGGATCATTGTCAGTTGCATAAAGAGCCGGATATTTTTTATAAATGGTAAGAAGATCCTTAACGAAATTCTGAAGATCCCTGTGAGGTTCTTCATTTAGAAGAAACCAGTCAAGTTCTCTTTCTTCACTCCATTCCCGAAGCTGTCCGAATTCCTGTCCCATAAACAGAAGTTTCTTACCAGGATGGCATGTCATAAATGCATAGGCTGCCTTTAGATTCATAAATTTATGTTCCATATCCCCTGGCATTTTATTAATCATAGAACATTTCAGATGAACAACTTCATCATGTGAAATTACCAGCACATATTTTTCACTGTACGCATATGTCATGGAGAAAGTCATTTTATTATGATTATATTTCCGGAAATATGGATCCAGTTTCATGTATTCAAGGAAGTCATTCATCCAGCCCATATTCCACTTAAGGGAAAAACCAAGTCCTCCATCCTCTGCTGATCCGGTAACCAAAGGCCATGCAGTAGACTCTTCGGCAATCATCTGGACTCCATGGTTTCTTCCCCGTACAACTGTATTTAAGTGTCTGAAGAAATCAATCGCATCCAGATTCTTGTTGTCTCCATATTTATTGGCTACCCATTCTCCATCTCTCTTGCCATAATCAAGGTAGAGCATAGATGCAACCGCATCCACACGGAGCCCATCCACATGACACTCTTCCACCCAGAAAAGTGCATTGGCAATAAGAAAATTCTTAACTTCCGGACGCCCATAATTATAAATCTTGGTTCCCCATTCCGGATGTTCTCCCTGCCTGGGATCCGCATGTTCATATACAGCCGTGCCATCAAAATTCGCCAGGCCGTGCGCATCTTTGGGGAAGTGTGCCGGAACCCAGTCAAGAATAACACCTATCTTCTGTCTGTGAAGGTAATCCACCATATATTTAAAATCCTGGGGAGTCCCATAACGGGAAGTAGGTGCATAATATCCTGTTACCTGATACCCCCATGACCCATCATAGGGATGTTCCGCTATGCCCATAAGTTCAACATGGGTATATCCCATTTCTTTTACATAAGCGGCAAGAGCATGAGCAAATTCACGGTAATTATAAAAACCATCTTCGTCTTCTTCAGACGACGGATGCTTCTTCCAGGAGCCAGGATGTACTTCATAGATTGCCATAGGGCTTAGTTTTTCATCAAAATTTTCTCTCTGTTTGATCCACGCTGCATCTTTCCATTTAAAGTCTGAAATATCCGTAATTCTGGATGCTGTCCCCGGACGCTTCTCTGATTCATTTGCATAAGGATCCGCCTTGTAAAGCTTCTCTCCATGCATTCCCACTATAAAAAATTTATAGAGCTGGCCGACTTTGGCACCGGGTATAAATACCTCATATACACCGATAGGGCCTACCTTTTTCATAGGGTTGGCCTCCTCGTCCCAGTTGTTAAAATCCCCGATTACAGATACTGACTGGGCATTTGGAGCCCAGACTGCAAAATACACGCCTTTCCTGCGACGGTATGTGGTGGGATGAGCACCCAGTTTCTTATAAATTTCATAATTGGTTCCCTGGCCAAATAAATACTGATCCAGATCCGTAAACTTCATCCTTTCACCCATTTGAAGTTCCTCCCTTTCTCTTTCCGCTTATATCTTTTTACTTTACAGATACTATCTCGCTTTCATTGGGCTGAAGCTTTATGTGCAGCATGCCATTGTCGGCTTCCAGCTTATTTCCATTTACAAGGCTTGTACATATACTTCCCTGAACAGGAATACGAATATGAAGCTCTGCCTCTTTATCATCATTATTTACTGCTGTGATCACACAATCATCTTCATAAATTCTCGCAAAAGCATATTGCCTGTTCGTCAGAAGAAGTTCTTCATAAGTGCCATATGCAAAAGCTTTATGTTCTTTATGTATTCTGCCCAGTTTACATACCCAGGCAAGAAGACCGGGATCCGGCACATTTTGTACCGCTTCCTCTATATTTACAGCCGGCCGCAGAGGATCATCATTTCCTCCCTCTTTGCGCCCTTGTATTCCCCATTCGGAGCCATAATATATAGATGGAACCCCCGGCAGAGTAAACAAAAGAGTATATACCGGATAAATATGGCCCGATACATTCAGCTTGGATGCAATTCTGTCCACATCATGATTATCTACGAAGCTGTACAGTTTCATTCCTCTGTAAATTCCACCATTCCGATCAAACTCTCTACGGATGGTATGAGCAATTTCAAAATAATTATGATCGTTATGGCCTGAATAAAGTCCTTTATGAAGTTCATAATTAGTTACACTGTTCAGTCTGGCTTCATTTATATATCTTGCATAATCTCCATGAATCACTTCACCCATCAGCCAGAAGTCCTGTTTCTTCTCATCCACAGTCCTGCGCATATCCCGCATAAATGAAAAATCCAGGCAGTCTGCACAGTCAAGCCGAATACCGTCAATGTCAAACTCATCAATCCAGAAACGGATCACATCAAGAAGGTAATTCTTTACTTCAGGTTCACCAAGGTTAAGATTTACCAGTTCAAAACAGTTTCTCCAGGCCTCATATCCAAATCCATCATTATATGGAGAATTCCCCTGGAAATTAATGCCTTTGTACCATCTGCAGTAGGGAGAACATTCTCTGTTCTTCTGAATATCTTGAAATGCAAAGAACTCACGTCCTGTATGATTAAACACTCCATCTACTACGATCCTGATACCCATATCATGGGCACTTTTTACAAAGTGTTTAAAATCCTCATTGTCTCCCAGCCGTCTGTCAACAGTTTTATAATCTCTGGTATCATATCCGTGAGAAGTAGATTCAAACAATGGCCCAATATAAATTGCAGTACATCCAAGGTCCCGGACATGAGGAAGCCACTTCTCAATCTCCGGGAACCGGTGGGTTACTTCTGTCTTCTCATTTCTTCTGGGGGCTCCTGTCATTCCAATCGGATACATATGATAAAAAACGGCCTCTTCATACCATCTGCCCATCGTGATGTCCTCCTTAAAATATGACCAACATTCAATAATTGACCTTTAGTCATTCATAACATTATTATACCAATGCATGTTCTTTACGTCAATTAAAACCTGGGCAATAACCTTCATATTCAGCCAATACTGTAAGCAACAATAGCCACGAAAAGAATCACTGTAACCAAAGTGTGCATAGAAAGAGTGGTAGAAATATATTTACCATCTTCTCCCACATCTGCAAAAATCGGAATAATAAACGGAGCAGGAAGTGCATACAAAACCATTAAAGCAATCTCAAGGCTTTTATCAAACGGGAAGATATGGAAAATGATCAGGTTGCTGATTACCAGCAATCCGCCCATAATGATCAGACGGAACACAATAGTTTTTGCTACAGGAACCATAAGGTCCAGCTTCAGGCTCAGCTCATATCCCACCATCAGTAGGACAATAGCACTTACAGGAGCTGTAATCATCTGGATCACACTGCTCACTACGCTGCCCACAGCAGAAGACATGATCAATCCTCCCACTCCTGTTGCTCCAAGCAGAATACCAAGCGCCATGCCAAGGAAGCACTTATTGGAAAGCATATTCTTTACAAGCTTTTTTGCGCTTACTTTGCCTCCCTCAACGGAAGTCAACAGTCCAAGCCAGATAGTATAGGCAAAAACTGTCTGTCCCAGATCCACCGTTGCAAAACCGGACTGGCTCCCCGCAATCAGTCCATACAGTGCATAGCCCAGCATTCCGCCTTCTCCGCCGGCAACCAGAAAAGGTAAAAACTTACCATATGGTTTTACAAACCTGCGAAGCAGAAATCCGATTCCAATAGCAATTCCAAATCCAATATAAACTACCAGAAATACGACCACAATTCTGGCATTGTACTCTGCAGTCAGAAAAGCATTAAACAATGTAACAGGAAGCATTACATCCCCTATGATTGATTTCAGGCCTTTTAGACCATTCATATCAAAAATATTTTTTTTACAGCACATGCATCCGATACCAATCATAACCAGTACCGGAAGTACCATACGGATTACTTCTAAAACCATTTTATCTCCTTATCATCAGCTTTTGTTTTCAGCTAAAAAAAGACCGCCGCAAAATAGTATTTATTACTTTCCATCTATTTTGCAGCAGTCCCCACTTTCCATTTAAAGTATTATTTTACAACTCAGGCCAGGAAATCAGTGGATCAGATCCTCATAAAATTCATATGCTTCTTTGTCTGTAAATCCTTCGTGAACAATCTTTGCCACAGCCTGTGCCATTTCAACCGGATGATGGCTCTGGAAAATATTACGTCCCATATCAACACCACGTGCACCTTTGGAAATAACAGTATAAGCTAATGTCAAAGCTTCTTTCTCCGGAAGTTTCTTGCCACCAGCTACAACGATAGGTACCGGGCAGGCTGCCACTACTTCTTCGAAGTTTTCACAGTTATATGTTTTTACTAACTGAACTCCCATCTCAGCAACAATACGGGTAGCCAGTTTGAAGAAACGGTCAGTACGTTCCATATCTTTTCCAACAGCAACAACACCCAGAGTAGGAATACTATAGCGCATTCCTGCGTTAATAGTTCTGGAAAGATTGTCAATGCTGGAAAGCTGTCCATCTGCTCCAATAAATGTCTGAACTGCCATACAGTCAGCATTCATACGGATAGCATCTTCCACATCGACTGCTACCACTTCGTGAGACAGATCGTCATTGATCATAGAAGATCCTGAGCTGACACGAAGAGCAATACCTTTGGTAATCTGAGGAGGTACACAAGTACGGATGGCACCTCTTGTTCCCATAAACACATCTACATAGGGAGCAAGCTTCGGAAGGAGCAGATCCAGTCTTTCCAGTCCTGCCGTAGATCCCATAAAGTATCCATGGTCGAATGCAAACATAACGGAATTTCCGCTTTTGGGATTAAAGATATTGGAAAGGTGTTTCTTCATACCCCAATCAAGGCTGTTTGCACCTTTTACATAAAAACCTTCTGTGTTTGCGAACGGAACATCTACATGATAATCTTTTGCAACTTTCAGTCCTTCTAAATCTGCCATTTTTTTACCTCTTCTTTCTTAAAATATAAATTTGATTTTTATTACCTAAAACAACACTGTCGCAAAATGTTCCTCGCATTTTGCGACAGTTTTATGAGAGGCAGAGCAATAATGCTCTGCCGGTCTCACATACATTCTGACTGAATATCAGAAGTTGTAGTCATCCATGTTGGATTCATCAAATACAACTCGTTCCGGAAGAAGAACAACACCATTGTTCTTTTCTGCTGTCTCAGCGCCTTCAGAAATGCAGTCGTTTGCTTCAACTGTAAGATCACCGATTTCAGGAACAGAAATTGTATCACCAACAGCTACTTCATTTCCTGCAGCAAGGTATGCAGCTACATAGCAGCCAAGTGCGCCCTGGATCTTGCAATCCCAAAGTCCCCATTCATAAAGTGTTCCTGCTTTGCAGAAATCTTTGATAGAGTTAGGAGATGCGAAACCTGTGATTGTGATATCATCTTTTGTAAGTCCTGCGTTCTGTGCAGCGGAAAGCTGTCCAGGAAGAGCAGTAGAGTCGTTGCAGATGATAAGGTCAATGTCGGAATGATCAGAAAGAACAGCTGCACCAACAGTAACTGCCTTCTCTGAATCCTGCTCGCTGTAGTAGTTATCAGGAGCTACATTTTCCCAGTTCGGATATGTTTCTTTAATGTAAGCTTCACCTGCTACCTGCCAGGAGTTCTGGTCTGTTACTGTAGCCTGTGAATAATGCCAGCAGTATTTGATAGCATCTTTTGCAGGATCTTTGCCACGTTTTGTCAGGCCGTCAGCGCCCATATCAACCAGCATCTTTCCAAGTACTTCAGGAGTACCCTGAGATACCATCAGTCCACGATCTTCAACGTTTGCATCAGAGTCCCACGTACAAACTGTGATTCCAGCATCTGTTGCTTCTTTTAATGCATCGGAAACACCTGCAGCATCTACTGTGGAAATACAGATTGCATCAACACCTGAGTTGATTGCCTGATGGATAACCTCAACCTGCTCAGCAGCACCTGCTACTGCATTACCCATATACTCTACTGTGATTCCCCATTTTTCTGCATACTCCTGTGCGCCATCGTTTGCAGATTCGAAGAATGCATTACCTGTAACCTTAGGAATAAATGCTACGGTCATTCCCTCAACACTCTTTGCATCTTCTGCACTTGCAGTAACGGCTGTTGCACCAAGAACCATAGATGCTGCCAAAACGCTGGCCAAAACTTTCTTTGCTTTCATAAACTAAATCCTCCTTTTATAAATTATATAGTTTTTGTATATTCAGAAGGTTCATACCCTCCAAACATCTTAAATCATTATGCTTTCTTCAGCTTTCTGAATTTGGCGCTCAGAGCCGGATTGGAAGCTATAGAACGGCATATAACAACTACAAGTAACAGAATTCCAACCGGAATATCCAGATACTGTGTTCCGATCTTGAAACATAATGGCAGTCCGAAACGAAGAAGTCCGATCACAAGAGAAGCCAGTGCTGTTCCAATAACATTTCCTTTACCTCCTGTACTTAAAGTCCCTCCAAGAACAACAGCGGTAATAATATTCAAGGTAAAGTTAGATCCCAGGTCACTCTTGGAAGTTCCAAGATATGAAGTAAGCACAATGCCTGCGATTGCAGCGCTTATACTGGAAAGAATATAAGTGCTCATAATAACCAGTCTTGTGTTGATTCCGGAATAGGATGCTGCCTTCTCATTTACACCAACAAGGAAGATTCTTCTTCCGTATTTGGTTTTATGTAAAAGAATGTATGCAATCACTACCAGGATAAGGAAAATAACAAGCTGGCTTGGAATTACTCCAAAAAATTTATATTTGGCCAGTGTCTTAAACGCATCCGGGAACCCGCTGATTCCCTGATAACTGGCTGTGGAAGCCATATTGGCTACCAGAAGTGCAATACCTGCATACAGGAAACTTCCACCCAGTGTAACAACCATTGCCTGCACACCACAATATGCAATGAAAAAGCCTGATAAAGCTCCACACAAAGCAGCTACTACAAGAGCGATCAGTACAGACACCCAGATATTGCATCCGAAGTCCTGCCATGAAACACCGATGATGATAGATGTCAGACCCACGATAGAACCGGCCTGAATATCAATTCCTCCGGTGATCATAACAAAAGTTACAAACAACGAAATAATACAGATGGACATAAAGTCGTTCATACTGTTAAACAATAAAGCCGGACGTAAAAACTTGGGATTTGCAATACCAAATACTACAAACTCTGCCACAAGAATACACAGCAGTACAAGTTCCCAGCTTTTCAGAAAATGTTTCAGCTTCTGGGATAAGGATTTATTCATTATTCATTTCCCCCTTTCCCGGATGTTACAGCAGAAGCAGTTCTGGCTGCAAGTCTTTCTCTGCGGTTTTTCTCGGCTTTTCTTCTCTGAAGGAGAGAGTCAACCACAACGATTGTTATCAGCAGAATACCGGTAATTGTATTATCATAAGTAGATCCCAGTTCCATGAATACCAGCAGACGGCTGATACTTGCCATAATAACTGCACCGATTGCAGCTCCGATGACGCTTCCTACACCACCGCTAAGGCTGATGCCGCCAAGCACGCAGGCTGCAACTGCTTTCATTTCATATCCGCTTCCGGATGTTGCAGTTACAAATCCGATACGTGATGAGAAAACAATACCGGAGATTGCAGCGAAGATGCCGCAGATCACATATGCTGAGACTTTGGTTTTTGTGGTAGGAATACCAACCAGTGTTGCACCGGCAGCATTATCACCAACTGCTATGAAATATCTTCCACGTTTCGTACGCTTCAGCAGGAAATGAACGATCACTACCAGTACTGCCGTAATCGTAAAGGAAATGCTAAGTGTACCGATAAGTGGAATTGTGTAAAGCTGTTTAAATTTCGCAGGCAGGTTCTCAACCCAGGCGCCGCCTGTATATACATACATCAGACCTCTGATCACACCGTTGGTTCCAAGTGTAAAGATCAGAGATGGAACACCCATTACGGCTACTCCCCAGCCATTGAAAAGTCCAATCAGAGCACCGATCACAATACCTGTAACAAAAGCAACTGCCCAGTTCTGACCGTCTCTGAGCATACTGGCTACGACCGTAGCAGTAAATCCAAGATTTGCACCAACTGAAACATCAATCTCACCAATAAAAATGGCAAAAGCCATACCTACGGAAATAATTATGTAAACCACGCTATCATTAAAGCAGGCTACTATATTTCCTGCAGTCAGGAAATTGGGATTGATGATTCCTACACCAAGAAATAAAATAACCAGAAACAGAAAACTGCTGAGTTCTCTGGATTTTAATATCTTTTTCATGCTCCTACCTCCGAATTCTTCGTAATTCCAAAGGAAGCAGACATCAGAGTATCCTGGTTAATATCTTCTCCCATGAATTCTCCGTTGATCCTTCCCTGGCATACCGTCATAACCCGGTCGGACAGCTCCACGATTTCTTCCATATCTGAAGAGATCAGAAGTACTGCAACTCCCTGTTCTCTCAGCTGATGAATGATCGTATAAACATCACCACGGGCTGCAGCATCAATACCTCTGGTAGGTTCATCCAGAATTACCAGCTTGGGAGAAGTGGTAAGACTTCTTCCAATAACAATCTTCTGCTGATTTCCTCCTGACAAGCTTCCAACCAGCTGAGACTGTCCTGTTACCTTAATGCGGAAATCATCAATATATTTCTGAGTCATATTATATTCTTCTTTTGTATTAAGAATAAACCGGCCCATTGGTTTCTCCGCCAGCATAGCACTGGATGTATTATATGCCACATCACTGATTTTAAAAAGTCCGTGTGCATGTCTGTCCTCAGGCACATAATTCAATCCTGCTTCAATAACCTTTCTTGTGGAAAGACCTGTAATATCTTTTCCGTCAAGAATGACTTTTCCGTTAAGTACTTTATCTTTTCCAAAAATAGTTGTGGCAAGCTCTGTTCTTCCTGCGCCTACAACTCCTGCAAGTCCCAGGATTTCTCCCGGATAAACCTTAAGCGAAATATCTGTAAAGCCATAACCGCTTAAATGCTGTACTTCAAAGACCGGTTTCAGATGAGTGTAGTCAACTTTCTTCTCCTGTTTCTCAGCTGCGCTGCTGTTATCCTGAGCATCCGGGGGAAGAAGACCCTTTACCAGCATCTCTCTGGTAAATTCTTCCACTTTACCTTGTACAGGAATCTTACCATCTCTCATAATTGCAACATCTGTGGCAATTTCAAAAACTTCGGCAAGACGGTGCGTAATATAAATGATTCCAATTCCTTTCTCTTTCAGTTCATTTACACACTTGAACAGGCTTTCTACCTCATCAAATGTAAGTGCACTTGTAGGTTCATCAAGAATAAGAATCTGTGCATGTCTGAGCAGGCCTCTTAATATTTCCACGATCTGCTGCTCTGCTATGGAAAGGCTGCTGGCTTTCCGATTAAGATCCAGATTCCAGCCTACATCTTTCATAACCTGAACAAGTTCCTTATGTAATTCAGCTTTGTTCTTATCAAAACCAATTTCTATGTTCTCCTCAACTGTCATGTTGGGGAAAAGCAGTGGTTCCTGAGGCACCATGTAAATACCACTTGCCAATGCAGCACTGGTTTTATTAGAAGCAACTTTCTCTCCCTTTACATAGATTTCTCCGCTATCATGCTGGTAAATGCCCATGATGATCTTCATCAATGTACTTTTACCTGCGCCATTACCACCAATCAGTGCCAGAACCTCACCTTCATTTACATCAAGGCTGATTCCTTTAAGAACAGCGTTCAGGCCAAATGACTTATAAATGTTCTTAATATTTAAAAGCGCTTTCTCTGGCAAAAGAATTCCTCCTTTAACAAATGTTTATGCGTCTAAATAATGTTTAAATATGCTATACGACAGTTTATGTGTTTTGTCAACCGAATTTTTTGTTTAATCTTTATATACTATTCTTCTTTATTTTACTTCTTTTGTCTAATTTTCTCTTAGTTTTTTCGTATTTTTCGTGCATGTATGCAATAATCACCATTGACATACCCGTGTTTTCATGTTAAACTTCTTTTATGAGATGAACAAATGATTTAATTTACAACTTTTGTTTCTCAGGGAGGATATTTCCGTGGCTAAAGAATATGATTACGAAGAAATCCTGCTGGTTAAAGTAGCCTGGTTATATTATATAGGAGAGTTTACCCAACAGGAGATCGGTGAGTATCTGGGAATCCCCCGTCTGCGAGTAAACAGGCTTCTGGATAAGGCGAGAAAGAACGGTATCGTTCATTTCTCCATCCGTTCCAGTGACAGCCGCCGCATGAGGATTGAACAGGAGCTGACCGCCAGCTTTCATTTAAAAGATGCATTTGTAGTTCCGACTCCCATTGATGGGAAAGACGTAAACGAAAGCGTAGCTCAGGCAGCTGCAATGTATATCAATCAGAGAATTGATAAATCCAGTTTCATAAATATGGGATACGGAGATACAACAAGCCGTGTTTTAAATCACCTGTCTAATATGTCAGAATTTCCGGTTAACGTTGTTTCTCTCACAGGAGGGGTCAACTACTATCTGCCTAATACACGTTCCAATATTTTTAACGCTAAACTTTACCTGACTCCGACTCCCCTTATGATGAAAAATGCAGACATGGTGACTGCCATTGAGGATGAGCCCAGCGTAAAGCAGATTCTGGATATGGTCACATTATCCCAGCTGACAGTTGTGGGTATTGGTGGTATGAACGAAAACGCCACTATTTTAACCAACGGTATGCTTACACATAATGATTTCCTTCTGCTTTCCATGAAGGGAGCTGTAGGCGATATCCTGTGTCATTTTATTGATAAGGATGGTAAACCCGTTTCTTCGGATATTGAAGGGAGGCTTATCAGTACTTCTCTGGATACAATGAAATCTCTGGAAAACACCATAGGTGTAGCTGCCGGAAGAAATAAAGTAGAAGCAATTCTTGCCGCTCTCAGAGGTGAACTGCTTGATATCCTTATAACAGATGAGGATACCGCAAGTGAAATTCTAAATCTGAGCAGACAATAATAATTTATAATTTATATTTAAGGAGGGTTTTATGACAGAGCAATATTTATTGGCGATCGATGCCGGTACCGGAAGTGTCAGAGCTGTTCTGTTTAATCCGGACGGAGATCAGGTTGGATGTGTACAGAAAGAATGGGAGCACAAAGAAGATCCCCGTTATCCCGGCAGCATGGATTTTGACTGGGTACATAACTGGGATCTGGCATGCGAATGTATCCGTGGAGTTATTTCACAGACAGGAATCAGACCGGAACAGATTCTGGCAATCTCCACAACCTGTATGAGAGAAGGTATCGTACTTTACGACAAAGAGGGCAATGAAATATGGGCATGTGCAAACGTAGATGCACGAAGCAATGACGAAGTAGGCAAACTGATTCAGATGGATCCCCAGCTTGAAAAGGAAATTTATCAGCAGAGCGGACAGACATATGCGCTGGGTGCCCTTCCCCGTCTTCTCTGGGTAAAAGATAAAATGCCTGAAGTTTATGAGAAGGTAGCTGCAGTAGGAATGTTTAATGACTGGCTGATCAAGAAGCTTACCGGAGTAGAAGCAGTAGAGCCCAGCAACGGATCCACCACCGGTATTTTTGATCTTCAGAGTCGTAAATGGGATGCTTCCATTGCAAGAAAATGCGGTTTAAGAGATGACATTTTTCCACCTGTCAAAGAATGCGGCAGTGTTATTGCCAAAGTGAACGAAAAGGGTGCAGCTGACACCGGTCTTGCAGTTGGAACGCCGGTTGTAGTAGGCGGCGGAGACTGTCAGCTTGGAACAATTGGTGTAGGTGCCACACAGCCAGGACAGGCCGCAGTATTTGGGGGAAGCTTCTGGCAATATGAATTCAACACTGCAAGTGGTGCCACTGATCCGGGATGCCGTGTACGTGTAAACTGTCATGCAGTTCCCGGTGTATGGCAATATGAAGCTCTGGCTTTCAAACCGGGACTTGTTATGCGCTGGTACCGGGATGGCTTCTGTCAGGCTGAAAAGCAGCTGGCAAAAGAAACCGGAGATGACCCCTATAACATAATGAATAAAGAAGCTGAAAAAATACCTGCAGGCAGCTACGGAATGCTCTGTACATTCAGTGATATAATGAACTTTATCAACTGGAAGCATGCTGCTCCTACTTTCACCAATTTTGAGCTTGACCCTGAAAAATTTAACCGCTATACTTTTTATCGTGCAATTCTGGAAAATACAGCCATGTTAGTGAAAGGACATATGGAATTAGTGAAAGAAGCTACAGGAAATATGCCTTCCGAGATCATTTTTGCAGGCGGTGCTTCCAAGAGTCCTTTATGGTCCCAGATTCTGGCCGATGTATTGGGTATGCCTGTGAAAGTACCTGTAGTAAAAGAAGCTACCGCTTTAGGTGCAGCGATTCTGGCAGGTTATGGCGCAGGTCTTTATTCCAGTATTGAAGAAGGTGTGAAGCGCACTGTAAAATGGGACAGAGTATTTGAGCCTGATGAGAAGAACCATAAAGTATATGAAGAGATCTATCCCACCTGGCGAAAGGTTTACGCTGCTCAGCTTGAACTGGTAAACGAGGGAATCACCAAACCTATGTGGGTAGCACCAGGATTATAAAACCTGTGAAAGGAGAGATATTATGTACATTGTAGATGAAAAAGACAAAGAATATCGGTTTAAGGACAGCGGTCCGAAATATCTTATGAAAGGACCAAGAATGAATTTTGCAGTTGTTCAGTTTATGCCCGGCCAGGATTTTAAGGCTCACTATCACAACATTATGGAAGAGAATTTCTTTATCCTGGAAGGTGAAATTGATATCGTAGTTGATGGTGTTGTCAATCATCTCTATCCGGGACAGTTCATTCATATCGAACCAGGTGAAATACATTACTGCAAAAACAGCTATGACAAACCGGTTAAAATGATCTCAACCCTTGCTCCGTACCAGCAGGTTGATAAAGTTGAAGTAGACAATTATACTTATTAATTCGATCTTACACCTATATCAATAAGAAGACTGCCTCAGTTAATTATAAGGCAGTCTTCTTAATTTCAATTATTCTATTCCATCTCCGTAGCCGGAGTCATCACTATAGTCCTCACTTCCATCATCCGTATAATTTCCGGAACTATCCTCATTTCCGTCACTGTACTCATCTGAGCTGTCACTGTAATCCTGGGAACCGTCATCAGATATTTCTTCAGAATCTGATTCCGTATTTCCTTCATAACCGGGAACCTGGCCTGATGCAAGATTACTGTCCCAGAAATCCACATAGCATGCATTCTGAAGAGTAACTCCCTTAGCCTGTGCAAGTTCACTGACAGTTACAAGCTTATATCCTTGGGAAACAAGCTCCGGGATCGCCCTAATGGCTGCCTGGACAGAAGGCTGATGAATATCATGCATCAATATGATCGTTCCATCTGTCAAATCTCCGTTCATTACAGAATTATAATCTGCATCTGCATCCATAAGCTTCCAGTCTTCCGTATCCAGAGACCACATGAAGAATGGCTTGCCCACTGCATTATATATATCAGTATTTCCATCCCCGTAAGGAGCTCTTGCAACTGTAGAAGGTTGTCCACATGCCTGGATCAGTGCATTATCCGTGTCAGTATACTGTTTCGCCGCTGCATCCAGATCAATAGTGGTAAGCTGAGTGTGATCCCAGGAATGGCTTCCAAGCTCACAGCCAATATCCAGCATATGCTTCACAGTATCAGCATAAGAAGACACGTTCTGCCCCAACATAAAGAATGTTGCATGTGCATTATTCTCTTCCAGGCAGTCAAGAAGCTGCTCAGTATATTCTCCCGGGCCGTCATCAAAAGTGAACGCAAGCATAGGCCGTTTCTGAGTCGGATCATAAGAACCATCCTCATTAAAATAATAATCCTTGACTCCTTTTGTGACCCATCCGGTCTGTATGTAACCATTTTCATCAAATGAATATGTAATTCCGTCTATATCCTGAAAGCCTCCTGCATAATATGTACCGTCTGAATTCTGATACCATCGCCCTTTATCGTCTTCATGCCACCCTGCGGTCATTGAAGTTACCTTCCCAATATCACCCTGCCCTTTCAAAGGCTGTCTGACGGCTGCATTAGGATCTGCCTCCATAGTTTCTGCCTGAGCAGTAACTATTTCACCTGTACTTCCTCCACCGCCAATGTGACGTGCTATGGGAAGAATTATGCCTCTGACCAGAAACACAGCAGCAAGAATCACACCGGCTACGCTGAGGCCCATTTTTGTATAACGCCTGATCATCATCTGACGTCTTTTCCTGCGTTTTCTTTCAAGCAAAACCCGTTTATCCATAGTTTCCTTCCCCACTTCTTATTTAAACATGCATATTGATTCTGTTTTTTTTATAATAAACTATCTGGAATATAATTACAATAATCAAATGTCAGCATTTTTCACAATAAAATCTTCTACTCTCTGAAGACCTACAGATTCATCCACATATGCCTGGCCATAAGTCTGTATAAGTTCAGCTACATTATCCACGCCCATCTGCTTCACCAGTTCATTCTGCAATATCATGCTTTCCTTATCGTCAAGAGAAAGGCCTTCTGCATCCATGATTCCCTGAACGATAAGGTTCTGTTTAACTTTTCCCTGAGCATACTGCTGACACTGTTCATCAAAATCCTCCCTGGATATTCCCTGAGATTCCACAAATTCATCCAGAGTCATATCGGCCTGTTTAGCATATACCTCCATGCTCTTCTTAAACTCAGACACAGAACGGTCAATGTCATCCTGAGGGTATTCTTTTACCTCTGAATTCTCAAACACTGTAGACCATGCCGTATTCTTAAGTACCTCCTCAGCTGAAGCATCAGCCTGTTTCTCAAGCTTATCCCTCACACTTTTTCTGTAGTCGTCCACAACCGTGTAGTCCGTATTCCTGGCTACCCACTCATCATTTAATTCAGGGCTTCGGCGGACATTCTGAACAGTTACTTTATAAACCGCATTTTGTCCTGCTAGACTTTCATCGGGATAATCTGACGGAAAGGCAATACTGATGTCCTTTGTGTCTCCTTTCTTCATGCCCAGAACACCATTTTCAAATTCCTCAAACATCTGTCCGTCACCCACCACAAAATCATAATTGTTGGCCGTTCCCCCGGAAAATGTTTTGCCATCGATGGTGCCCACATAATTCACTGTAACAAGATCTCCTTCCTGTGCTCCCTGAGAAACAGGTTCTGCCGTATTCTTAAGATCTTCTCTGATCTGGGCTTCCACATCTTCATCCGTAACACTGTTTACAGTATCATCAAGCACAAGGCCTTTATACTGGCCAATGGTAATATATTTCTCAACATTATCCACAGAAACCAGACGGCCCGTCCCTGTTTCTGCACCTTTATCTACAGTATTCTGCTGTGTCTTATCTGTAACTTCACCTATATCAGTTATTCCATTTTCGCCACAGGCTGCAGCTGTCAGCGAGAGACAGACGGCAAGCACAGCAAGACATAATTTCCTTTTCATTTCATACTCCCTTCTCTATCCCCGGCATTATTTCACCTGCTTCCCATTTTGGGTACCGGAACCGGTCTTACAGGATCAAATACAGCCGTAGCATCAAACAGATCTGTCAGAAGCTCGGGATTATAATACATTCTGTAACCATCCACATTTCTTCTTCCCTGACGGAAGTAATTATCCCGTATCTGTACAAAATACTGGCGTGAATCAACATTACAGTAATAGTTATAACCCTGACTCTTCAGATAGTCAAATTTTTCCCCGGAATAATCCTCAGCCTGAGTCAGGTCAGTTCCAAATGCAAAGATAATAATATCTGTTCCTCCAATCAGAGGATCCACATTTTCCTTAAATCTCTGTGTATCAGCCTGAAGCCTTTCAAGACTGATCTCGCCTACATTCAGATGACCCCAGGTATGGCTGGCAAACAGCCATCCCTCATCCTTCATCGCCTGGGCTACTCTGGCAGCTCCTTCTTTTTCCTTCTCAATGTCAAAATCCGGATGCTCATCCAGCCATTGTACCTTATTTGCATCAAGATCTGCCGGCCGTGTCTCATAACTGCTGTCAGAACGATATCCAAGAATTCCATTATATCCTGTAAGAGACACGATTCCTTTAGCACCACGATAGGAAAAATCAGGATGCTCTTCCACAAAACGATCGATCAGCGGCACCACATCATAATCGCCAACGGAAACACTTCCATCTTCTTCCACATACTCATTACGGACTTTACCCTCTTCATCTACGATCAGCCTGGATGCAAATCCATCCCCATCCATATAATGATAATAGCAGACATCGTCCTGTGAAAGGACAAAGGGGATCTTACCCGGTGGAAGCAGTATCTCACCTTCCGTCATATTTCCATTCTCATCCACTCTGGCCATATCATAAATGCTGACCATTACATATCCCTTATCATACATAGCCTGGGTAATTTTATTAAACTCATCCATAGTTGTCATAACCTGATCATAATCACCCTGTTTATAATCTCCGTCAAATGCTCTGGCAGTATCCACAATAAGAGAATGATAAAAAATATGTGTTACCTGATCCAATGGCCATGATACACAGGAATCTTTTTTCTTCTGATAAATTCCTGCTGCTTTCTGAAATTTCTCATTGGTATCATAAACAGAACTGCTCTTAAGAAGGCTGATTGCCTGATCATAATCATACTGTTGAGCGTAATGCTTCGCCTGTTTATAAATCTTCTTATCCTCTTTACTTAATTCAGGCTCAGGAGTTACTTCAGGATCGGATGTATTGTCCTTATCAGCAGAAACTTCCGAAGATCCTGTCTCCTTTTCCGTATTATTCTGTTCTTCCTTCTCACTGCTGTGAAGCATCTGTATGATCCTGTTCTGCTGATCCTTTACCATTACCTTCAGTTCATCTCCATAAAGCCCTGCTGCCAGCCCAACTGCCACTGCCAGTACAAGAACACATACTTCTGCAATATGACGAATTCTTCTCCTTCGTTTCCTCCTGCCAAGCCTTTTCAAACGCTGGTCTCTTCTGGCTTCATATGATTCATCATCATCATAAAAGAAATCCGAATCTTCATTATGCCCTGCAGGTTCCATATCAGGATCTTCTATCTTGTTTTCTGTGGAATCATTAACTTCCTGTTCTTCAGAGAGAACCTGTTCTTCCTTCTCAGATCCCGGATTCATTTCACTCATAGTCTTCTCCTTAACTGCATTGTATAATAATAGTATGCCTTTTAATGGTTATTTTATCCTATATAAAACTTCTTCTGTAATTTCATTATAACCTGTAACAATATAAATTTCTACCGCTTTTGTTTCATTAATTCTTTTTTAATAATTGCGTTTTCATACAATTAATGGTAGAATATACCCTATGCAATGTTCAAAATACACACATTAGGAGGATTGAAATGAAGACAGTAACCATAGTCCTTCTGGTCATTCTTGTTATCCTGATCGCCATACTGATCGCTCTTTATTTCCTTGGCAAAAAAGCTCAGAAGAAGCAGGAAGAACAGCAGGCACAGATTGACGCAACCAAACAGACCGTTTCCATGCTGGTTATCGATAAAAAGAGGATGCCGCTCAAAGAATCCGGGCTTCCTCAGATGGTCATTGAACAGACACCCAAGCTTATGCGCCGTTCCAAGCTTCCCATTGTCAAAGCAAAGGTAGGGCCTAAGATTTCTATTTTAATCGCAGATGAGAAGATTTTTGAACTGATTCCTGTTAAGAAAGAAATCAAGGCAGAAGTAAGTGGTCTTTATATTGTAGGTGTGAAGGGAATCCGTGGAGCACTGGAGACTCCTGCTCCAAAGAAAAAAGGACTGTTTAAACGCTTCAGAAAGAATAAACAAAAATGATCTGGTAAACTTCAACAGGCCGTGGATATATCCACGGCCTGTTTTTTCTTCTGTCTTAAAGTGTAAAATCCTTGCAGTCTCTGGGCTGTGCCTGAATGGCAAGACAACAGTCAGCCACATGCTCCTGGTTCATATCAAGAGAATAGTCCACCTTCATGTTCAGTCCATCTTCATTTTCCTCAAGGTTAAGGCTTGTTGCTGCAATTCCCATCTCAATGGTTCCAAAAGGTGTTGTGTAATAAGTCATATTTTTCTTTCCCTGTTCAAACACCATATGAACATTTACTACCCCTTTTTTCCGGACTTCCATTTCTGTGGAAGAAAACTTTATGTAATTCACAGTAGGTTCTGAAAAATCCTCCAGCACCTCTTCATATCGCAGATAATGACTTCCATTGCGGAAATAATACTGTCCGGGTACTACAAGCTCTATAGGCTCTCCTTTTTCCTCAGGATCCATCATCTGAAGTCCTTTTACATGTATCAGCACTTCTTTATCCATTTTGCTCTCCTAATACTTCTCAATATCTATCTTCTGAGTCATTTCCACATCATATGGCAGAATAGAACTTGCAAATGCCTTGAATTCATCTGCCAGGTCACTGACATAAAACCGATAGGGAAATTCCTCCTGCTGCGTTCCGGTACTTAAAAGATTCTTCTCTTCAAGAAGTCTGCCAAGTTCCAGCGCGGTCTCATAAGCCGGATTGACAAGACATACACCTTCTCCCATTATGTTTCGTATGGTAGACCGGATCAGGGGATAATGTGTACATCCCAGAATTAACGTATCCACATTTTTATCCTGCAATTCTTTCAGATATCTTGATGCCACCTCCACAGTCACAGGATCGTGGAGCCATCCTTCCTCTACAAGAGGAACAAAAAGAGGACAGGCCTTGGCAAAAACCTGGATATCAGGATCATATTTCTTAAGATATTCCCGGTGAATCCCGCTTCCTACCGTACCCAGAGTTCCGATCACACCTACCCTCTTATTCCTTGTCTGGGCTGCAGCCACCTTAGCTCCGGGTTCGATCACACCAAGAATGGGAATATCCAGGTCATCCCTGATGGCATCCAGGGCAAATGCACTGGCTGTATTACAGGCAACTACAATGGCTTTTACCTTCTGTTCCCTGAGAAATCTTATGATCTGACGGGAATACCGGATAACCGTTTCTCTGGACTTATTTCCATAGGGTACTCTTGCCGTATCACCAAAATATACTATTTTTTCTGCAGGAAGGTTGCGCATGATCTCACGGGCGACTGTAAGGCCGCCCACTCCTGAGTCAAACACACCCACCGGTGCATTTCTGTCTATATCCATGAATCCTTCTCCATCTCTTTTGGTTATTTTGTTATTTTATCACCAATCGAGAGCCTGTGCAAGCCAGAAGGAAATCTTTACTTTTTCACCACTGTTTTCTTCTGAAGAGGAAAAACAGAACCTGGGATATATAGTGCCCCACCAGGCAGTGATCTTTGCCTGGTCAGCCTGGTTTTGGGCAAAGCACTGTATTTTCTCCGGCATGGCATAAAACAGTATGGCACCTGCCAGTCCCGCTGCCAGTGCAGCCATCAGTCTTCTTTTTACTTTTTCTATTCTGTTCATATAAATTTTTTGCCTCCAGGATGTTTTCTGCCTCAATTATTGACAGTTTTCCCCTGATATATTCAATAGTTCTCCCTCACCCTGAGACTCTCCTGGGTTATCTCAATAAATGGAAGTTCAGGAAGATTGCCGGATTTGTATTTTTCATAAAACACATCTCTGAGAGTCACCACCGGAATTTTCTGATCTTTCATACGATTTTCCACAAGTCCTGTAATATATTCTCCAACCGATGAGTTCCCTTCTCCGCTCCAGCTTAAAACTGCCTTTGCATTATCCGCCCGAAAAACATACAGGTCCTCTCCTATGAATGGCTCCTGCTTCATGTAATCAAGAACCTCTCTCCACTTCCCATTCTGAATAATGCTGTCTCCCAGAATAAGCACCTGAAGATGCCCCATATCCAGGAATTTCTCCTGAGAATGATTATATATTTCTTCAATCTGATCGAAATCCGCACCACTTACAGAAAGAACTCCGGCACTTCCATTTTCTTCTTCCTTTCCCTGACCTGTACTCTGGGAAAGATCCGGCATTCCATAGGTTAACATAAATCCTTCCGGTGCTTCATCCACTCCAAGGGCTGATGGGTATCTCCTTTTTTCCGGCTCTACGGCCGAGGCACAGCCACTGAAAAAAAGGCAGAAAGCAAGCATGCAGGACAAAACTGCTGCCGTTTTCTTTTTATATCTTGTTCTGCTTTTCACAAAACATAATATCTGAAGAAGCAGAAGGCCGGGCACAAACACATACCCCAGATAAACTCCAAAATAATCCTGAATGCCCATTCCTTCAATCTCTATCAGTGAAAGAATATAGATTACCACAGCCATCCAGACTCTTCCTGTTCCCATGTGGGACTTCTTTATGATCTGGTGCCCATAATGAAGCAGGCTTCCAATGGCAAATAAAAGACTGTAAAGAAGAAATCCCATCCAGAGTACATCAAATCTGGCAAGCACATTTCCCGGAAGATCCGCTCCGTCCATAAGAGGAAGTACAGGATATTTTTCTGCTCTGACTCTGTCATAACCCAGTACTGACGGAATAAGCGCCTGCATTGCCATAAGTATTCCTCCAAGAGTCAGAATCGCACCTGTTACAGTTTTTCCCGCACTTCCATATTTTTCCACATCTTCCAGCAGGAAAGGAAGAAGGCCAATGGAAGAAAAACCGCACAGTATACCATATCCACATATTGCAAAATTTTTTCCGGTAAAATGGTACTCCCTTATCATATCCTGGAAATATTCCATTTTTGCCTGGCCTGCACTGAAGATCATCATAAGCAGAATTCCGCCAAGGAGAAAGCCGCCCGATACTTCTGCCATCCTGCCTCTTCTTTGCATACCTGTATGGGTACCAAGGGAGCATACAAAAATGGCCAATAGTCCAATAAGCCAGCCCGATATTCCTGTAACCAGACTTACCGGAACCAGTTCTTCAAGAACAGAAAGAAGATATGCTCCTGCAAGCAGAATATAAATCAGAAAAAAAGTCCCTGTCACTCTGCCAAGTACAGGACCGGCTGTTTTCTTCAGATCACCAAAGCATGGGGCAAGCCTTATAAGAAATACCACATAAAAGCAAAGAATTATCAGAGCAATTATGGTACCGGGAAGTCCGTTCACTCCGTTAATTCCCCTTTGTCCAAACATACAAAGTAAAAAAGGCGCAAGAAGAGAAAGTATCATCTGTCTGAAAAGCTGTCTGTGTGAAATTCTGTTGTTTTCCGCAAATTTCATGTTACGGATTTCTCCTTTCTTCTCAGCCTTATTTTCTGTTCTTCCCTGGAAAACAATGGACGTCTCTTTCTTTTTCTGAAAGGTACACGGAAAATACCATCTCCTGTTCCTGGAGAATTCTTCTTTTTTACAAAGGGAACCAGGTAAGGAACCCCAAAACTTAAAAGCCCTGCTAGATGAGATACAGTGAGATATGCACCAAGAACAAGTCCATAAATTCCCAGAAAGCCCCCAAGAACCAGGAAGAAATATTTCAGGAGCCGAAAAGCGGAAGCAAATTCTTCATTTGGAACGGCCAGGGAACCCAAAGCTGTCAGGGCAACGATCATAACTACAATGGGGCTTACCAGATTCGCCTCCACTGCAGCCTGGCCGATAACAAGACCTCCTACAATACTGATGGCATTGCCAAGAGAACCGGGAATACGCACTCCTGCTTCACGAAGAAGTTCAAATGACAATTCAAGAAATAAAAGTTCCAGGAAACTGGAAAACGGTACTCCCTCTCTTGCTTCTGCAAAGGACAAAATAAGACCGGATGGAAGGATCTGAGTATGAAACCGGATGACAGCCAGATAAAGCCCTGGCAGCACAGCAGCCACGATC
>JAQYGS010000212.1 GCA_028722515.1 Clostridia bacterium
ATTGCCAAAATGATTCCCCAGGAGTTAAACATCACCATAGACAAGGCACTTACCATGAACCCGGAGCTTAAGAAAGCCTATGAGGAGCAGGAGGATATCCACTATCTTATAGATATGTCAAAGCGGCTTGAAGGCCTTCCCAGACACACATCCATGCATGCGGCAGGTGTGGTGATCAGCCAGAAGGATGTATCAGAATATGTGCCTCTTTCCAGAGCACAGGACGGTTCCATCGTTACACAGTTTACTATGACTACGCTGGAAGAGCTGGGACTTCTGAAGATGGATTTTCTGGGACTTCGTACCCTGACAGTGATCCAGAATGCAGTAAAGCTTATCCAGAAGGATGCAGGAGTTCTTCTGGATATGCAGAAAATAGATTATGATGATAAAAAGGTTCTGGAATCCCTGGGAACAGGGCGCTGCGATGGGGTGTTCCAGCTTGAAAGCGCAGGAATGAAGAATTTCATGAAGGAATTAAAGCCTCAGAACCTGGAGGATGTCATCGCCGGTATTTCTCTGTACCGTCCTGGACCTATGGATTTCATCCCCCAGTATATCCGGGGAAAAAACCGGCCGGATACTATCCGTTATGACTGCCCTCAGCTGGAGCCCATCTTAAAGCCTACCTATGGGTGTATTGTGTATCAGGAACAGGTTATGCAGATCGTGCGGACTCTTGCCGGCTATACTCTGGGGCGCAGTGACCTTGTGCGTCGTGCCATGTCCAAGAAGAAAGCTTCGGTCATGGAGAAAGAACGGCAGAACTTTGTATATGGAAATGAAGAAGAGGGAGTTCCGGGATGTATTGCCAATGGGATTCCTGAAGCCACGGCAAATAAGATTTATGATGAAATGATAGATTTTGCCAAATATGCTTTTAACAAATCCCATGCAGCAGCATATGCAGTGGTTTCCTATCAGACTGCCTATCTGAAATATTATTATCCTGTTGAATTTATGGCTGCCCTTATGACGTCTGTCATTGAAATGCCCGCCAAAGTTTCCGAATATATTCTGGTATGCCGCCAGATGGGAATTAAGATCCTTCCACCGGATATAAACTGCGGAATGTATGGCTTTTCCGTGGATCATGGTGCAATCCGTTACGGACTTTCCGCCATAAAAAGTGTGGGACGTCCTGTGATCGAGGGAATTGTGCAGGAAAGAGAGAAGAACGGCAAATATACTTCACTGAAGAATTTCATGGAACGTAATTCCAGCCAGGTAAATAAGAGGGCAGTGGAGAATTTCATAAAGGCGGGCGCTCTGGATTGTCTGGAGGGCAGCCGGCGTCAGAAAATGATGGTGTATCAGCAGATCGCTGACAGTATCAGCCAGGAAAAGAAGCACACCATGGAAGGCCAGATGAGTCTTTTTGACCTGGTAAGCGAAGAAGACAGAAAAGAATTTGAAATACGTATGCCCAACGTACCGGAATATGATAAAGAAGAGATACTTGCTTTTGAGAAGGAAGTGCTTGGAATTTACTTAAGCGGCCATCCTCTGGAGAGCTGCAGAGAAATGATGGAGAAGATCATTTCTGCAAAAACAACCGATTTTCAGCAGGACGAAGAGACGAATTTGCCAAAAGTGACAGACGGACAGAAAGTCATTATTGGTGGGATGATCACGGATAAAACCATAAAATATACAAAAAATAATAAGGTCATGGCCTTTCTTACAGTGGAAGACCTTGTAGGAACAGTAGAAGTGGTGGTTTTTCCCAAAGATTATGAAAGGATCCAGCATTTGCTTAAGGAAGAAGCAAGAGTCTTTATACAGGGCAGGGTATCTGCAGAAGACGATAAGGCAAGCAAGCTGATCCTGGAAAAAATACGCTCCTTTGACGATATGCCCAGAGAACTCTGGATTCAGTTTGAAAACAGAAGTGATTACGGGGAAAAAGAGCAGGAACTTATGAAGGATCTGCACAGGTCGCCTGGAAACAGTACGGTGGTAATTTATCTGAAAGACGTAAAAGCAATGAAGAAGCTTCCTCCAGGGTACAGTGTTCAGATTCAGGACTCATGGATGGACTCTTTATACGAAAAATATGGAAAAACCAATGTTAAAGTTGTAGAAAGAGTATTGAAAAACTTGTAAAAATGCTATACACTATACCCGAATATGTGTATAGTAAAATCAGATTGACTCAGAAGATGGAGGAATAGAAAATGGCAGATAAAAAGATTAAGACCATTGGTGTCCTGACCAGCGGCGGAGATGCACCCGGAATGAATGCCGCAATCCGTGCGGTAGTAAGAAGAGGCTTAAGTAACGGACTTAATGTGAAGGGTATACTGAAGGGATATAACGGTTTACTGAATGAAGAAATCATCGATATGAGTGCCAAAGATGTTTCTGATACAATTGAAAGAGGCGGTACCATCCTTTATACAGCACGCTGCGCAGAATTCCGTACAGAGGAAGGCCAGAAACGTGGCGCAGAGATCTGCAGGAAACACGGAATCGACGGACTGGTTGTTATCGGTGGTGACGGATCCTTCGCAGGAGCGCAGAAGCTTGCAAACCTTGGTATCAATACTATTGGTATTCCGGGAACCATCGATCTGGATATCGCCTGTACAGAGTATACCATCGGATTTGATACAGCAGTTAATACAGCTATGGAAGCAATTGATAAGGTACGTGATACCTCTACCTCTCATGAGAGATGCAGTATTATTGAAGTTATGGGACGTGGCGCAGGCTATCTGGCTCTCTGGTGCGGTATTGCCAATGGCGCAGAGGATGTGCTGATTCCTGAGAAATATGATTATGACGAGCAGAGACTTATCAATAATATTATTGAAAGCCGTAAGCAGGGCAAGAAGCACCACATTATCATCAATGCAGAGGGAATCGGACATTCAGAAGCTATGGCCAAACGTATTGAGGCAGCTACAGGAATCGAGACACGTGCTACCATTCTTGGTCATATGCAGCGTGGTGGAAGTCCTACATGTCGTGACCGTGTATGCGCATCTATGATGGGGGCTCTGGCCGTAGATCTTCTGCTTGAAGGAAAGAGCTGTCGTGTGGTTGGCTATCGCCATGGAGAATATGTTGATTTTGACATTAATGAAGCACTGGCTATGCAGAAGAGCGTTTCTGAGTATCAGTGGGAAGTATGTCAGTCACTTTCTCATAATTATGATAAGAATAAAAAATAAACATGAAAAATAAAATGCAGTTGAATTTCGGACTGCATAAGCTTAATACTGCCCAGATCATTACCCTCGGTTTTGCGGGGGTGATTTTCTTAGGAGGAATTATTCTGTGGCTGCCTTTCTGTACGGCACCGGGAAATACCACATCTTTTACGGATGCTATGTTCACATCAGCGACGTGTGTCTGTGTGACCGGCCTGGTTACTGTGGTGACAGCATCCCACTGGACATTGATTGGAAAGATTATAATTCTTATGTTGATCCAGATCGGAGGCGTGGGACTGATTTCTCTGGGCAGTATTATTTTTATCAGTCTGCATAAAAAAATATCTCTGAGAAATCAGCGTATGATCCAGGAATCCTATAATCTTGACAAGATAGATGGGATGGTAAGCCTGGTAAAAAAAGTCCTCATCTGCGTCCTTGGAGCAGAGGCAATCGGAACGGTATGCTATGCATTTCGCTTTGTTCCGGAATTTGGACTGTTGAAAGGACTTGGCTGTTCAGTATTTACGGCGGTATCCGCTTTCTGCAATGCAGGTGTGGATGTTCTTGGTGAGAACAGTCTTGCGCCATATGTTTCTGATCCTGTGGTGAACTTTACTACCATGGGCCTGGTTATTATGGCAGGCCTTGGGTTTGTTGTCTGGTGGGATCTGTGGGACAATCTGAAAAAAGTGATAAAGAGACAGATGCCTTTCAGAAGGCTTTTCAGAAACCTCAGGCTGCACAGCAAGCTTGTTCTCTCTATGACAGGAATCCTCATATTTGGAGGCGCTGCCCTTATTCTTATTTTTGACTGGAATAATCCGGACAGCATCGGCAATCTTCCTGCGGGAGCCAGAGTGATGGCATCCTTGTTCCAGTCGGTTACTACACGTACGGCAGGCTTTTTTACAGTCAGTCAGGAAACTTTTTCCCATGCTGCCTTTTTATTATGCCTGCTTATGATGTTTGTGGGTGGTTCCCCTATGGGAACTGCAGGTGGTATTAAGACCACCAGCCTGGCAGTACTGATCCTGAACCTGAAGGCAAGTATTCAGGGAAAGAAGGATGTGGAAGTCTTTCACAGAAAGATCAGAGAGAATTATATACGTTCCGCAATGGCGGTGGCAGGTATGGGTATTCTGGTTATTCTGGTCATGAGTATGCTGTTGTGCATAGCAATGCCAAAAGCCCCGCTGGAGGATGTACTTTATGAGATTACTTCCGCTATTGCAACGGTAGGATTAAGCAGAGGGCTGACGTCACAGCTTAATTTTGCAGGGAAATGGATCGTGATCCTAACCATGTATCTGGGAAGGATTGGTCCGCTGACTCTGGGAACAGCTGTCATAGTCCGTACGCAGAAGCTTCCGCCGGATTCTCATCTGGCAGAGGAAGATATTATGATTGGCTGAATTAAGGCAGAGAATCATACAGGAGGAGACAATGAAAGAAAAGTCGTATGCAGTAATCGGGCTTGGCTTATTTGGAATGGCAGTGGCTACTACGCTTGCAGAAGCCAACTGCGATGTGCTTGCCATAGATGATAATGAGGAAAATGTTCAGGATATTGCCCAGAAGGTTACCTATGCAGTAAAAGCAGATGTAAGGGAACCGGGGATTCTTAAAACTCTCGGGCTTCAGAATGTGGATGTGGCTGTGATAGCTGTGGCGGAGAACATGGAAGCCAGTATTGTAGCCACCATGCAGGCCAAGGAGCTGGGAGTTCCCTTTGTGATGGCCAAGGCTATGAATGAACTCCACGGTAGGATCCTTGAGAAAATTGGGGCGGATAAAGTAATCTCCCCGGAGAAATCCATGGGTGTCCGTGTGGCCAGAAATCTGCTTTCCAGCGGGTTTGTAGATATGTTTGAGCTTTCCTCTGA
The DNA here is from genome assembly GCA_028722515.1 of Clostridia bacterium. Lineage (GTDB taxonomy): Bacteria > Bacillota > Clostridia > Lachnospirales > Lachnospiraceae > Blautia_A. The sequence continues at coordinate 5,045 of JAQYGS010000212.1, forward strand.
ATTCAGCATGGCGGAATTTCGGGTACCTAAGGAGTGGGTTGGCAGAACCCTTCGTGAATTAAAGATCAGAGAGAAATATAACATTAATCTTATTGCGGTGAAACAGGGGGAAAATGTAAACGTAAATTTTGACCCTGAAGAATCTCTGCCTTCAGATTGTACTCTGATTGCTGTTGGCAAAAACTGCGATCTGAACAGAGTTTCTGAAAAATGAGGATACATGGATGATCACCAGTGTAAATAACGGACAGGTAAAAAATATCATACAGTTAAATCAGAAAGCCAAAATCCGCAGAGAACAGGGACTGTTTATTGCGGAAGGCAGAAAAATGTTCAAAGAGGCACCCAGAGAATGGATTCATAAAGTGTATGTTTCCGAGACTTTTTCTTCAGACCGGGCTTTTATGGAACAGGTGGAAACACTTCCTTTTGAAATTGTGGCAGATTCAGTTTTCCGCCAGATGAGTGACACCCAGACACCTCAGGGAATCCTTACTGTACTGAAAAAGCCTTCTTATACGGCAGAGGATATCCTGAAGGGTAAGAATCCTCTGGTTATGGTGCTTGAGGATCTTCAGGATCCCGGAAATGCAGGCACCATATTCAGAACGGGAGAAGGCGCGGGAATCAATGGGATTTTTCTTACAAAAACCTGCGTAGATATTACCAATCCCAAGGTAATCCGTTCCACAATGGGATCTGTTTACAGAATGCCTTTTTTATACGTGGAAAGTGTGGTATCATTAAACTGTGAACTAAAGAAACATAATATCCGTACATTTGCGGCACATTTGAATGGTAAAAATTCATATGACCGGGAATCCTATACATGTGGTACTGCTTTCCTCATTGGAAATGAAGGAAATGGACTTACGAAGGAGGCAGCAGACACCGCGGACTGTCTGATCCGGATTCCTATGTGCGGAAAGGTAGAATCTCTCAATGCTGCGATGGCATCGGGGATTCTGATGTATGAAGCTGCACGTCAGAGACGGCAGTGAAAGGGGGAATTTCATGCAGCCTTTGATCTGGCTTGGAATCCTTGCTGTGCTTCTTCTTATCGAGGCAATCACAGCAGGACTGACTACCATATGGTTTGCAGGGGGAGCATTGATCGCAGCAGTGGCATCATATTTTGGTGCGGATCTGGTCGTACAGCTGCTGTTGTTTCTGTGCGTTTCCCTTGTACTTCTTATTTTTACCAGGCCGCTTGCCCTTAGATATTTCAATAAGAAAACCACACAGACAAATGTGAACAGTCTTATCGGGAAAAAAGCAGTGGTTATTCAGGATATTGATAATCTGGCACAGACAGGCAAGGTTCAGATCAATGATATTGAGTGGACCGCCCGTTCCGCTGATGACGGGAAGAAAATCAGCAAAGATGCTATAGTATTAATCAGGGAAATCCATGGAGTGAAGCTTATTGTGGAAGAGTATAAGGAGGTTTAGTTATGGGCGGATTGATATTTCTGATCATTATTATTGTTCTTGCAGTATGGATCCTGGCATCCTGTATCAGGATTGTACCTCAGGCATATGCAGTGATCCTGGAACGACTGGGAGCATATCAGGCTACATGGGGTACCGGCATTCATTTCAAAATACCGTTCATTGAGCGTGTGGCAAGAAAGGTGAACTTAAAGGAACAGGTGGTGGATTTTCCGCCTCAGCCTGTGATTACCAAGGATAA
>JAQYGS010000213.1 GCA_028722515.1 Clostridia bacterium
TCGGTTATTAAAACATTATGTGCCGGGGGTTATTAGTTGGGGTGGGGCCCTGTGCCGGGGCCACATTTTCCTGCCCCGTCCCATGCCCCCAACTCCACTTTACTCTTGTAATTTGTTGAAAATACGATATAATCATTTTAGGAGATGATGTCGAAAATCTGCTTATAATTGGGGTATACGCAGATTTAATGAAAAATGAGAGGTAGCAAAAATGTATTCAGAAGATTTGAAATTTTTGTTCATAAGCAAAAGCTTATGGATGGAACAGGCGCTGGGAGAAGTGGCACCACTGGAAGACTGTACGTATCATTTTACAACATATACTGATTTTTTCAGGTGCCAAGAGAAAGTATTGGGAATAATACAGCATTGATTTTCGATGGGGGAATGTTATCCGTACAGATACAGGATGAAATAAAAAGATGGAACTATGATTCATCAAATGACGATGGGATGCCGTATATTGCAGCTGTTCTTTTTCCTGACCATTTAGAAATGTCTGATGTCAGATGTGAGGATATAGATTATATCTGGCTTTTAAATGAAGCCAAAGAAGATCAAATGCTCAGGTCATATTTTCAGAAATTGGCACAGGAAATGAAAGAGAAGGCAGATGCACGTAAGCAGACGATCTGTTTTCAGACTCTGATAGACAGTTCAAAAGATCTTATATGGTTCAAGGATGTTGATGGCAGACATCTTATTGTCAATGATCAGTTTTGTAATTTTGTAAACAAAAGTAAGAAACAGATTTATAAACAGGGTCACTGTTATATCTGGAATGCTTCCAAAGAGGATGAAAAGGTATGCCTTGACAGTGACTCTAAGATTATGCAGGGGACCAGGACTCAGGAATTTGAGGAACAGGTTCATACTAACGGAGAAGATTATATTATCAAAAGTTATAAATCTCCACTCAGAGAAAATGGAAAGATTTTTGGAACCTGTGGAATAGGCCAGGATATTACTGGAGAAAGAAATCTTGACAGAAAGCTACAGATTATTATGGATCATATACCATTTGCTATTGCAGTGGTAAGCAAAGAAGGTATTCTTACCTATGAAAACAGGATGTTTAATACATATTTTCCCGAAGCAGTCCAATATCTGGGCAAAGATACAGGTCCCCTGAAGGAAAAGCTTCATTTTCCCCATCATATTGAGGAAGGGGAAATGGTTGAAATTGAACTACGCATTTCAGATGAAAAGACAACCTGGTTTTCTTATTATGAAAAGAAAATTCTTGATGTTTTTGATTCTCAGATAGAGAAAATGCTGGTGGTCCAGGATATTACTCTTAAGAAAAAACTTGAGAAACAAAAGGAGAGACTGGCATATACGGATTATCTTACCGGATTATCCAACAGGAGAGGAATGCTGAAGTCTCTTGAAAATGATACCAGCGGACTGACAGTTATTATGATCGATGTTGATAATTTCAAGGAGATTAATGATTCCCTTGGACATGGAACCGGCGATGAGGTGCTGAAGAAGTTTGCTGATATACTGAAGAAAGTATTTGCAGCAGATTTTCTGATCCGCTATGGGGGAGATGAATTCCTGGTTATCACCAGACTTGATGAGAAGAACAGTATTCGGACAAAAATGGACAATCTTCTTCTGGAAGCGGACAGTATGATATATGCAAACGGCGAGAAGAAGGGTATCCATATAAGCTGTGGAATTTCTATGGGTTCCGATGCCATTGGCTGTACCATGGAACAGCTTATTCAAATGAGTGATGAAGCTATGTATTATATTAAAAAGCATGGAAAACACGGATTTTATTTTTATGATGAAATGATTGGAATGAAATAGGCCATGAAGAAAGAAATAAGTGAAAGTAGAAAGAATACTCTGGATAAACTGTATAATGCTTTTCGTATTGTATCAGATGGCTCTTATGTTTATGTCTGTGATATGAAATATGATTATTCAAGATGGACAGAAGAGGCAGTTCAGTATTTTGATCTTCCTGGTGAGTATATGTACCAGGCCGGAGATATATGGGAAGAACATATTCATCCTGAGGACAGGAAAAGTTATCATGACAGTATCCAGGCTATTTTTGCCGGAACAGATAAGGGCCATGACATGCAGTATCGTGCAAAGGACAGGCTGGGCAGATATGTGGTATGCACCTGCCGAGGCACAGTCCTCTGGGACGAAGACGGAAATCCTGATTATTTTGTAGGTTCTATACAGAACCATGGAGAGCTGAACAGCGTTGATTCACTTACTGGTTTTCAGAATCAATATGGATTGTTTGATCATTTAAAAGTACTTTACAGTAAAAAAGCAAGAGCTAATATAATGATGCTTGGGATAGGCCATTTTTCCACAATCAATGAAATGTGGGGATATGAATTTGGAAATATTGTTATTCATAAAGTGGTTAAAATCCTGAAGACAGAATTCAGAAATGAAGGAGTGCTTTACCGGGCAGATGGGGTAAGATTTGTTTTGCTTACCCGGACATTATCCATAGAGGAGCTGGAGAAACGTTATGAAGTTCTGAATAAGTTAATCTGTGAAAAGCTTGAGGTTGATGGATATCATCCCAATCTGCTTGTTTATGGAAGTGCTATGGAAATTGATACATTTGATATAAGCCCCCAGGCTATGTTCTCGTGCCTGAATTATGCTTATAATATATCCAAAGAAAATAATGGTGAATTTCATATTTTCAGAGATGAGATCGATGAGCACAGACATAATCTTCTGGAACTGATAAATGTTGTCCGCAAGAGTATTGAGAACGATTGCAGCGGCTTTATATTATTTTATCAGCCTATTATGGACGCAAGGACACAGAGACTCAGAGGCAGTGAAGCATTGCTTCGCTGGGAAAATCCGGAATATGGTATGGTTCCGCCAGGTAAATTCATTCCTATTATAGAAAATGATCCTGCTTTTGTCCGGCTGGGAGAGTGGATTTTGCAGAAAGCACTGGAAGATTCCAAACCCTTACTGAAAGAGTATCCGGATTTTGAACTGAATGTCAATGTGGCATTTGAACAGCTTCGCCGGGATTCTTTTGTGGATATGGTAAAGAGATGCCTGAAAAACACAGGCTATCCGCCGGAAAATCTTTGTCTTGAGATTACGGAAAGGTGTAAGCTGATGGATCTTAACAGACTGTCGGGAATCCTTTCAGAACTGAGAGCAATGGGAGTAAGTTTTGCCCTGGATGACTTTGGAACAGGATATTCTTCCATAAATATATTAAATCAACTGAAATGTGAACTGGTTAAGATTGATAAAGTATTCGTTGATGGAATCACAGAAAACAGCAAAAATGTAAAACTGATCCGTATTATTAATAACCTGGCTGACATCTATGGCTCCAGGGTTTGTGTTGAGGGGATAGAGACGGATTTACAGAGTAAAATAATTAAGGAATGTGGAGTTGACAGCCTTCAGGGATATTATTTTTCCAAACCAGTATCTTTGCAGAAATTTATTTCCATGTTTCTGCCACAGGAAAGTTCTGTGATGGCCTGAAATAGTGGAAGAAAGGTGACAAAATGTCTGGACAGAAAATCTTTGATATACATTGCCATATTGTTCCAAATGTTGACGATGGAGCAGCAGACATAAAAGAGACAGCCAGAATGCTTAAGATGGAGTACAGGCAGGGTGTGCGAAATATTATTGTTACTCCTCATTTCAGGCCTGGAATGTTTGAGACTCCTCTGGAAAAAATAAAAGATCAGTTTATTCATGTGCAGCAGGCTGCCCATGAAATCGGGAACGATTTGAGTGTTTATCTGGGATGCGAATTTCATGCCAACATGGATATGATATCTATGCTTCGTGATGGAAAGGTTACTACTATGGCAGGCTCCAGATATGTACTGATGGAATTTTCAGGCAGTACAGATGCTTCATATATGAGAGACAGATTATATTCCCTGCTATCCAGTGGATATCGACCCATTGCTGCTCATATAGAAAGATATGAATGTACCAGAAATGATCTGGATTTTGTTGAAGAACTTGTGGATATGGGAGCATATATGCAGGTAAATGCAGATGCAGTAATTGGAAAGGAAGGATTTTCGGCTAAAAGATTTTGCAGGAAATTAATGAAATATGGACTGTTACACTTCGTTGGATCAGATTGTCATGGAAGCACAGGACGTATTTCCAGAATCGGTGAAGCTTATAGTCAGATTGCCAGGAAAATGGGCGAGGACTATGCCAGAGAAATTTTCGTGGAGAATCCACAGAAAATACTTGAAAGTGGGAAACAGATTTAAGGAGAGGGAATTTTATTCCTTCTCCTTATTTTCATCTTTTCTTTTGATGTCTTCTATAATAGTCTTGTTTACATCATCTTCATATAATCTCATCTGAACCTGCATTGGTGTAGGATCTGTTGTTATTTTCATTCGTCCAAAATGGTTAAAAAAGAAGAGTACTCCAACTCCGATGCCAATGGAATACATAATTTCCAGAATAGTGAAATTTCCGGAAGGCTGTCCTGTGACCCAGGTGTAGATATGGGAAAAAAGTTTTCCTACATCTACGTCATTGTTAAATGTCATAATGGAAAAAGCAGCACCAAAAAACGTGGACAATCCAACAAATATGATTTTTATCCATTCCCAAACAAGACCGGGGCCGGGACGGTTCTTATATGTTATGACGAAATCAGGTTCTCCAATATGATTAATATCAAGATCAGGCTCTTTTTTCTGAATCTGTGAAATAAGATCCATGGCGGACATTGTGTAGCGCCCAGGTTTGTCAGGCTCCAGGTTGATCACAGGCATAACACGGAGACGATTCAGGATTTTGCTGTTGCTGCAGGAAAGCCTGGCGATATCCTGCAGATAAACATGGGGATGTTTTACCTGAATATTCTGCTCAAGCTGAAGATAAAGTGTATCACTCATTATGATTATCCTTTCATTTTTGGTTTAAATATCAGACTGGCAAGATACGAGAAAATAAGTGCAGCTGAAACACCTACAGCACAGGCCTTGAATCCACCCATAAAAAGTCCCAGGAATCCATTCTGGTCAATGGATTCTTTCATTCCCTTCCAGAGTACGTTTCCGAAACCAAGAAGGGGGACTGAGGCACCTGCTCCTGCAAATTCTACAAACGGAGGATAAATTCCAATTGCACTTAGAACAGTTCCGGTGCACACAAGAAGGACCATGATACGTCCGGGCATCAGTTTGGTTTTGTCCAATAAGATCTGGACGAGAGCACAGATCAGCCCTCCCACCCAGAATGCATGAAAATAGCTCATAACGATCTCCTTTGATTAACATATATTTTAAAGTTTCATATGCTCAATAACTATTGCGTGGGCAATACCGGGGATGGTATCCCCTTCATTAAAGCTGACTTTGGAAAGCAGTGCACCTGTGGGGACGAAAAGGATTCGCTTCCATTTTCCCTTAACTATGTTGGGAAGAATATATCCTGTGAGAACAGATGCTGCACAGCCGCAGCCGCTTCCGCCACAATGAGTATCCTGTCGGTCCGAATCATAGATGAGAAGACCGCAGTCCTGATGCCTGTCACGGATATCTATGCCTTTTTCGTTTAGAAGATCAAAAAGAATTTTCTGTCCTACCATACCCAGATCACCGGTGAAGATTGCATCATAATCTTTCGGGCTTCGTCCAAAATCGAACAGGTTCTGATAAATGGTATCACATGCGGCAGGAGCCATACATCCACCCATATTCAGAGAGTCTTTCAATCCATAATCAACCATTTTTCCGGTAGTAATTCCTGTTATGACAGCGCAGCTGTCTCCATCCCGCAAAGGCATATGATCGGAAGAAAGGGGTCTGGAAGGAGGATTGCACCCAAGTACACAGGCTCCGGAACCGGTAACCGTCCAGGTAGCAGATAAGGGCCTTTGATTTCCATATCCCAGGGGAAATCGAAATTCTTTTTCTGCACTTGCGAAATGACTTGAAGTAGCACATAGAATATGCTCTCCGTATCCCCCTGCAATGCACATGGCTCCAAGAGAAAGGGATTCCCCCATAGTGGAACATGCACCAAAAAGACCATAAAATGGAATTTCAAGGCCCGCTGTGCCAAAGGAAGAGGCAGTTGTCTGAGCAAGAAGGTCTCCTGCAAAAAGCATGCGGATATCCTTTGGAGTAAGACCAGCTTTTCCAACTGCCAGAGCAGCTGCTTCTTTTTGCATGGCACTTTCTGCTGCTTCCCAGGTTTCAGAGCCAAACATTGGATCTTTACAGATCATATCAAAATAATCGGACAGGGGACCTTCTCCCTCTTTTTTTCCTACAACAGAAGCACAGCTTTCAAAATAAACCGGTTCTTCAAATTGTACACTTGCAGTTCCACAGGTATATTGCTTTTTCATGCCATCACCCCCATCATTTTCAGAATATAATAAATGAGTCCAAGAACCCAGGAACTCATAATTCCATAAAGGATCACAGGTCCTGCGATGGTAAAAATTTTACATCCGATTCCGAAGACCTGACCTTCTGCCTTATATTCTATGGCCGAGGCAGCAACAGAATTGGCAAATCCTGTAATTGGTACAAGAGCTCCTGCTCCGCCGAATTTGCCTATTTTTGAGTAAAGATTAAATCCTGTAAAAATAACGCTGAGAAGAATCAGAATTAAGGAACACCATGAGCCTGCCATATCTTTATCTAATCCTCGATCGGTGGCAAAATTTAAAATAAACTGCCCCAGAACACAGATCAGACCTCCTGTTAAAAAAGCTTTCAGCATGTTAAGTGCCAGGTTGTGAGAGGGTGTGACATTTTTTACATATTTTTCGTATTGTTTTTGCTTTTCTTTACTGATCATATATGATATCCTTTCTTTATATTTTTATCAGGCGGACCATCTGTTAAAATAGTAAAGCAGAGATCCAAGAGATTTACCCAGAGCAACACATATAATAATGAAGGAAAGTCCTCTCTGTAACCGGATGCGCCTTGTAAAAATAGGAAATACATCAGCCATTTCGGCAAGAGCCATGATCCAGCCTCCAAGAAAAATACCTGAAAAGAGCCCGTACAGAATCAGAAATGGAGTACCCAGAGGAAGTTTCCATTCAAAAAGGTAAAACAGATTTCCAAGAACTGTGCCTAACAATGTGATATCTTCATATAAAAGAATATGGTCAGCAGTGTGAGTGATTCCTGCATAGCGTGGAACGATAGAGAGTCCGATCAGCAAACCTGTAATTCCCCCGGCAATGATCACTCCCGAGCATAGTCCGATAAAACCTAGAAAAATCTGCTGAATCATAAAAAACCTCCTGACTTGCTGGATTGAATCTGTGTGTTTTATGAATAGTATTAGAAAAAAAATAAAATATATTCTGTATTTCTAAAGAATATATGAAGAACTGTACTTTTTGAATAATAAATAGTATAATTACAATTACATATAATGATACGTGGGAGGTTTATTTATGCCGAATGCATTTTCCCGTATGGAAATACTGCTTGGCGATCAGGGCGCAGAGAAGCTGAGCAGAACAAAGATCGCTATTTTTGGGCTGGGTGGAGTTGGTTCCTTTGCAGCCGAAGCTCTTGCCAGATGTGGAGTTGCCTGTCTGACTCTTGTGGATTATGCTGCAGTTTCCGTTACAAACATTAACAGGGAATTATATGCATTGCGTTCGACAGTAGGAAAGAGTAAGGTTCAGGTCGCCAAGGAAAGAATTCAGGACATAGATGATGGAATTCTGGTGAACACTTATGAGACATATTATAATGAAGATACGGCGGAGATGTTTGATCTGAGTGCATATGATTACATTATTGATGCACTGGATACGGTTTCATCCAAGCTTCTTCTTATTGAAAGAGCCAAGGCCAGTGGTACACCTGTAATATCATGTATGGGAACGGGTAATAAGACGGATCCATTTAAATTTGCCGTTTCGGATATTTTCAGGATCAGCGCCTGTCCTTTAGTTAAAACAATGAGGTCAGAGCTTCGCAAACGTGGTATACACAAGGTTAAGGTATTATATTCAAGAGAAAAAGAAACGAAACCTGACGAAACTGAATACTCTGTCAATGGCAGCATTTCTTTCGTTCCGGGCGTGGCAGGCCTGATGATTGCAGGTGCTGTTGTAAAAGATTTACTGGAAGACAGAGAAAAAGACAGGGAAGCCTTTTATAGAAAACGAAAAACTAAATAGAAAGTTTGAGGAATTGAATCTGTGGATCAGAATATAACTGAAATTTTTATAGAACTTTTGGGAAAAGATCGTGTTCATGTCAATGAACCTATGAGTCGGCATACATCTTTCAGAATAGGAGGCCCGGCTGATTATTTTCTTCAGCCTTCCGATACAGAACAGATAAAGAAAATACTTGATATATGCAGGGAAAATAAATTGCCATTTTTCGTTCTTGGTAATGGAAGTAATCTTCTTGTAAGTGATACAGGCTTTTCAGGTGTAATTATTCAGCTGTTTCACAATTTTGAAAGAATTATTGTGGAGGATACTCTGATTCGCGCACAGGCTGGAGCATTGCTATCCGGTATTGCCGTTGCAGCCAGAGATCATTCTCTTACCGGGTTTGAATTTGCCGGGGGTATTCCGGGAACGCTGGGCGGTGCTGTTGTAATGAATGCCGGGGCCTATGGCGGAGAAATGAAACATGTCCTTAAGGAAGCAACAGTAATGACTCAGAGTGGCGAAATTATTATAATTCCTGCAGATAAGCTGAATATGGGTTACAGGACCAGTGTGATCAAAGAAGCAGGATATATTGTTCTGGATGCTGTTCTTTCTCTTCAGAAGGGAGATCAGAAGGAAATCAGAGCAAAAATGAAAGAACTTACAGATCTTCGTGTATCAAAACAGCCCCTGGAATATCCAAGTGCAGGCAGTACTTTCAAGAGACCTGAAGGATACTTTGCAGGCAAGCTTATTATGGATGCAGGCCTGAGAGGATATCAGGTGGGAGGCGCACAGATTTCTGAGAAACACTGTGGTTTTGTGATCAACAAAGGTAATGCCACTGCTTCTGACGTGCTCCGGCTTATAGAGGATGTCAAAAACAGAGTTTATGAGCAATTCGGGGTTAATCTTGAACCGGAAGTTAAATTTCTGGGAGATTTTAAATGATATGATGATGATAAACAAACACAGAAATATTTTAGGACAGACAGGAGATAAATTATGCGGTTTGTAATTGTTACCGGAGTATCAGGGGCAGGGAAAACAACAGCATTAAAAATGCTTGAAGATGCGAATTATTTTTGTGTAGATAATCTGCCTATTCCCCTTCTTGAAAAATTTGCATCTCTTATGCCGGAGATACATGGAGAAGATGTGCAGAATGTTGCGCTGGGGATTGATTCAAGAAGTGGGAAATCTCTGGACGAACTGGAAACGGTTCTGGATAAGATGAAAAAAGAAGGCTATGATTTTGAAATACTGTTTCTGGATGCAGAAGATGCTGTCCTTGTAAAACGCTATAAGGAAACAAGAAGAAGCCATCCTCTGGCTATGGGGAGAAGGGTGGACGATGGAATCAGTCTTGAAAGAGAAAAAATGCATTTTCTTAAAGAACGCGCAGATTACATTATTGACACCAGTCATCTTCTGACAAGGGAACTCAGACAGGAACTGGACAGAATTTTTGTGGATAATCGTGAATTTTGCAATATGATGATTTCAGTATTGTCATTTGGATTCAAATATGGAATTCCTGTGGATGCAGATCTTGTCTTTGACGTACGCTTTCTTCCCAATCCTTATTATGTGGATGAACTTCGTCCTCTGACAGGCCTGGATGAGCGTGTTTTCAATTATGTTATGAATTCGGACACTGCCAGAGAATTTGCAGACAGACTTGAGGATATGATTAAGTTTCTCATTCCCAATTATGTTAAAGAGGGAAAAACGAATCTTGTAATCGCCATTGGGTGTACGGGTGGCAAGCATCGATCTGTAACACTTGCCCGGGAATTATATATGAGACTCAGTAAAAATGATGAATACGGTCTGAGACTGGAACATCGGGATGTGGAAAAGGACAGATTGTTAAAAAAACAGGAAGGATGAGGTTGGAAATGTCTTTTTCAGGAATGGTGAAAGAGGAACTTTCCAGACAGATCGGACTGGCAAGACACTGTCAGATCGCTGAACTTGCTGCACTGCTCTGCGGATGTGGAAGACTGGAGAATACATCTGATGGTTTAAGGCTGAAAATTCAAACAGAAAATGAATCAGTTGCAAGAAAGTGCTTTACATTATTAAAAAAAACATTTAATATAGAGACAGTAGTAACTGAGAAAGAAAACAGCCATATGAAACGTCTGAAGGTATTCTGTATAAATATTGCAGATCCTGAAGAAATAAAGGTTGTTCTTGAAGCTACGAAACTAATCGCGGACCATAAGTGCCGCGATACGCTTGTTCTTGACAATATGCTGGTAGTTCAGCAGAATTGTTGCAAACGGGCGTTTATCAGGGGAGCTTTTCTTTCATCTGGTTCGATCAGTGATCCCCAGAAGGGTTATCATTTTGAAATTGTTTATCCGGAGGAGAGGAAGGCTTTACAGTTACAGACAATTATCCACAGTTTTTGCGTGGATGCCAAGATTGTGCAACGGAAGAAATCATATGTGGTCTATGTGAAAGAGGGTGCACAGATTGTAGATATGCTTGCAGTAATGGAAGCAAATGTAGCACTGATGAATCTGGAGAATATCCGTATACTGAAGGAAATGAGAAATTCAGTAAACAGGAAAGTTAACTGTGAGACTGCCAATATAAACAAAACTGTTAATGCAGCTGTGAAACAAATGGAGGATATCAAACTGATCCAACAGAAAATGGGGTTTGAACAGCTCAGTGATGGTCTTGCACAGGTAGCACAGTTAAGGATGCAGTATCCGGAAGCTACATTAAAAGAATTGGGAATGATGTTGAGCCCGCAGGTGGGGAAATCCGGAGTGAATCACCGCCTAAGGAAACTAAGCACACTTGCTGACGAGCTGCGGGAAAAACAAGGAGGAGAATTATTATGATTAAAAAACCAATCACCATTAATTTATCTACCGGACTTGAGGCACGTCCGGTGGCACAGTTAGTACAGGTGGCGAGCCAGTTTAACAGTGAGATTTATGTTGAGATTGGACAGAAGCGCGTAAATGCAAAGAGCATCATGGGTATGATGACATTAGGGCTGGATGCAGGAGAAGAGATTACTCTTTCTGCAAATGGTGAAGATGAAGAGGCTGCGATGAACAGCATCGAACAGTATTTAAGCAATCAATAATCATGAAAAAACACATCCGGAAGGGAAGACCGCCTTTCGGATGTGTTTTTTATTTTGTACTTTGAAAAAAGTTAAATTTTGTAAAAATAACAGGATAGAAAACCGTGATCCACAATACTGTAAAAAAGTATCGAATAAAAGAAGAAATCAGGGAAATACCCAGCAGCTTCTTCAACCCTATGTGGATAACAAGAGTTAATGTAAGCCCTGAAACGAAAAGAAGAATCTTATCTTTTGAAGAAGAAGGCGACTGAAATCTGAGATGCGTTCTTTCTATATAGAAGCCTATGGAAAATGCAGCACCGGCACTGGCTGCTTTGATACAGTCTGCTGCATATTCCTGCGTAATGGTCTCTGTTTTGCACAAGGTACAGGCATATATGATCAGCAAAATACAGATTGTCATCATAACAGCAAGTACATTTTTTTCTTTTCCTTCCAGAAAATCTTTCTTATATATAAAATGATAGCATAGAGCAGTACATAAGATCGTAATCACAAAAGCAACAATAACATCCTTTGGGGTATGGCATCCAAGATACATTCTGGAAAATCCAACCAGGAAAATAACAATAAAACACAGTATCTTAGCAATCTTATTCTTTACATAAAATGCAAAAGTACCAAATAAGGCGGTAATGCTCTGCGTGTGTCCGCTGGGAAAGGAGTAGCCGGTGGCACCGGGAACAGCAGATTCTACAGCTTTAAACTCAGGATTTATAACCCATGGACGAGGAATTCTGAATGCTATTTTCAATCCCTGCACAAGAAGCCCGGAAGTAAAATAGGAAAAAGCGAGGGAATATGCAAGTTTCTTATTGGAACACCAGTACAGCCAGCATATAATGGCAATAACGATCATTTCCTGGGCACACATTGTTATTAACTGAAAAAACAAATTGCCTGCTTCAGTACGAAACCCTGCGAGTAATTCAAGAAAAGACATAATCTTGCTCCTTTCGATATGTAATTTTATAAAATATTATAAGTTGACCGTAGGAAAAAAACAAGGTATAATGAGCAAAGAGATTAAAAGAAATGGGGAGCGTTACTAATGTCGAAATTTTTAAAATTTATTGTACATTTCTTTGTAATATGTACTATCGTGTGTGTTCTCGGTCTGGCGGTTCCGCCTTTTTTTGGAGTTACCACAGAGATTATAGATAATTCCGGTAAGGAAACAAACCTGCCTATGGGTTCCGTTACCTATGCAATTCCAGTGAAGGCAGAAGAAGCGGCTATTGGTGATTCCATTTTATATCAGAATGGTTCTAAGGCATATAAATATATCATAACTGAGATGGATCAGAAGACAGGAATCTTCAAGGTGGCCGACTCTACAGCACAGAACAGCGAGATCATTACTGTTCAGGTTAAGGAGTATATTCCCAAAGTAGTTATGACCATTGGATTTGTAGGATATCTTATGGTGGCTACAGAGAGTATTGAAGGCTTGATCATTCTTGGCCTGGCTGTCCTGTTTATCGTTATATTATATATTATTGCTGAACTTTGGAAAAAGGATCCACAGGATGATTATGAAGAAGAGGATCCTGAACCTGGATATGTGAAAAGCAAAAAAGAACTTAAGATGGAAGAAAAGGCCAGACAGCGCCGCTATAAAGAAGAAGAACGGGAAATCAGGAGTGAAAATAAACAGCGGAAAAAAGGGAAAAAGCAGGAAAGGAAGAAGATTCGTACAGGTGGCTTCGTAGACGAGATCTATGAAGATGATCTGGAACCTGAGGAAGATGAACGTCCTGTTGCTGTTCAGGCAGCTACCTCTGAGGCACATGAACTTTTGAAAAAAGAAATTGCGGCAGCTACAGCTGAGGAGAACCTGGAACAGGAGAGACCGGAATTCACTGCGCAGAAAACAGAAGTGGTAGTTCCTCTTGTTAAGGAAGAACTTAAGAGTACAGAGGGTGAGATCCCTCAGGAAGAGGATAAGACTGCAGAGATTGGAAAAATGGCAATTCCGGTATGGAGTGCGGCCCAGATTGCCGATTCTGCCAGAAAACAGGGAGATGCACCGGATATTATAAAAGATAATGTGACAAAAGTTACATTATTTGATTACTCTGACATTATTGCAGATGAACAGAAACTTCCCGAAGAAGAATAATAAATACACCAGAGTAAGGGGCAGGCTTTCAGCTCAGGCGGGAAACCTGCCTTTTCTCTTTTGAAAAACACACATTGTATTAAAAAAAAAACAAAAAAGAACTTGCATTTTCAAGAATGTTTGTGTATACTACTACTTGCTGTGACATTGATAGCAATGAAGCGTGAGGTTGCTGCCCTGTATGGCAGGTTTTCCGTGGAGCGAATGTCAAGTTAGGAAACTGACGACAAGTCACTGTACAAGTTCAATAGACCATCACAGGATGGGCGTGTGTGGAAATTTAATGAGACACACACGGAGATGTGTACAGTCGCCGCTTGTCGTACTGCTTAAAGAGTACGAATAGGAGGAGACTTTTTTTATGGCAAATCAGGTAATGAGAATCACATTAAAAGCATATGACCATCAGTTAGTAGATGCATGTGCTGCAAAGATCATTGACACTGTTAAGAAAAACGGAGCAATGGTAAGCGGTCCGGTTCCGCTCCCAACCAAGAAAGAGGTTGTTACAATTTTAAGAGCTGTTCACAAATATAAAGATTCCAGAGAACAGTTTGAGCAGAGAACACATAAGAGACTGATCGATATTCTTTCACCAACCCAGAAGACAGTTGATGCACTGTCAAGACTGGAAATGCCAGCTGGTGTTCATATTGATATTAAAATGAAGACAAAGTAAATTCAGAACAGGAACACCACAATGAATACGTAATGCATTAAGCATTAAGCTATTAACTATATGATTGCCGATAAACGGTAATCCGCTATAAGGAGGAAAAAAAGAATGAAGAAAGCTATTTTAGCTACCAAAGTCGGAATGACTCAGATCTTCAATGAAGAAGGACAGCTGATTCCGGTGACAGTTTTACAGGCTGGTCCATGCGTCGTAACTCAGGTTAAAACAGAAGATAACGATGGATATGCCGCAGTTCAGGTAGGCTACGGCGAGATCAGAGAGAAACTGGTCAACAAACCGGAAAAAGGCCACTTTGATAAAGCCGGTGTTCCGGTAAAAAGATTTGTAAAAGAATTCAGATTTGATAACGCTGCTGAATATACAGTAGGACAGGAAATTAAAGCTGATATCTTTGCAAATGGGGACCATGTTGATGCAACAGCTATTTCCAAAGGTAAAGGATTCCAGGGCGCTATCAAGAGACATGGACAGTCCAGAGGACCTATGGCTCACGGTTCCAAATACCATCGTCATGCAGGATCCAATGGCGCATGTTCTGACCCCAGCAAAGTATTCAAGGGAAAACATATGCCAGGACATATGGGAAATGTACAGGTAACAGTACAGAACCTTGAAATCGTGCGTGTAGATACAGAAAATAACTTACTGTTAGTTAAAGGTGCTGTTCCAGGACCTAAGAAATCTTTGGTTACTATCAAAGAGACAGTAAAGTCCTTATAATTGAGAAAGGAGGAGCACACAAATGGCAAACGTAACTGTTTATAATATGGAAGGCAACGAAGTTGGAACAATGGAACTGAACGATGCAGTGTTTGGTGTAGAGATCAATGAACATCTGGTTCATCTTGCTGTTGTTCGCCAGCTTGCAAATAAACGCCAGGGTACTCAGAAAGCAAAGACACGTTCTGAAGTAAGCGGCGGCGGAAGAAAACCGTGGAGACAGAAAGGAACAGGTCATGCAAGACAGGGTTCCACACGTGCACCACAGTGGACAGGCGGCGGTGTTGTTTTTGCGCCGGTACCCAGAAGCTATGAAGTAAAAATGAACAAGAAAGAAAGAAGAGCTGCACTTAGATCTGCTCTGACTTCCAAAGTTCAGGATAATAAGTTAGTAGTAGTTGATACTCTTTCACTTGCAGAGATCAAGACAAAAGAAATGCAGAGAGTTCTCACAAATCTTAAAGCAGAGAAAGCTCTTGTAATTACAGCATCCGATGACAGAAATGTTATTCTTTCCGCAAGAAATATTGCTGATGTTCAGACTGCAACTCCAAGTACTATCAACGTATACGATGTTATGAGACATAAAACCGTAGTTGTAACCAAAGATGCTGTAGCATCCATTGAGGAGGTATATGCATAATGGCTAACATTCAATACTATGATGTAATCAAAAAACCTGTAATTACAGAAAAATCCATGAATGCAATGGGTGAAAAGAAATATACATTTTTAGTTCATCCTGAAGCAAATAAAACTCAGATCAAAGAAGCTGTAGAGAAAATGTTCGAAGGAACAAAGGTGAAGAGCGTTAATACCATGAATTTAGATGGTAAGAAGAAACGCCGTGGAATGACAGTTGGAAAAACTGCCAAGACTAAAAAAGCTATCGTAGCTCTTACAGAGGACAGCAAGGATATTGAAATCTTCGAGGGACTTTAATTGATAGCACCTATGTGCACGAAAGCACGAGAACAAATTCGAAAGGAGAACAAAAATGGGAATCAAAAGTTATAACCCATATACACCGTCAAGAAGACATATGACTGGTTCCGATTTTTCTGAAATCACCAAGACTAAACCGGAAAAATCCTTAGTAGTGTCTCTGAAAAAGAATGCCGGACGTAATAATCAGGGTAAGATCACAGTAAGACACCGCGGAGGCGGAAGCAGAAGAAAATATAGAATTATTGATTTTAAGAGAAGAAAAGATGGAATTCCTGCTACAGTACTTTCCATTGAATATGATCCGAACAGAACAGCAAACATTGCTCTGATCTGCTATGCAGATGGTGAGAAAGCATATATTATTGCTCCTGAAGGCTTAAAAGTTGGTCAGAAAGTTATGAACGGCCCGGAAGCCGAAGTTCGTGTTGGTAACTGTTTACCGTTAGAGCTTATTCCTGTTGGTACCATGATCCATAATGTTGAGCTTCATGCCGGAAAAGGCGGACAGATGGTTCGTTCTGCAGGAAATGGCGCTCAGTTAATGGCTAAGGAAGGAAAATACGCAACACTGCGTCTTCCATCCGGTGAAATGAGACTTGTTCCAATCGTATGCCGTGCATCCATCGGTATTGTTGGAAACGGTGATCATAACCTGGTTAATATCGGTAAAGCTGGACGTAAACGTAATATGGGTATCAGACCTACAGTTCGTGGTTCTGTAATGAACCCCAATGACCATCCACACGGTGGTGGTGAAGGTAAGGCTCCGGTTGGACGTCCTGGTCCATGCACACCTTGGGGCAAACCTGCTCTTGGTCTGAAGACAAGAAAGAAGAACAAACAGTCCAACAAGCTCATCGTAAGAAGACGCGATGGAAGAGCATTATCGAAATAATAAGGAGGATAAAGAATGTCTCGTTCACTGAAAAAAGGACCATTCGCAGATGAAAGCTTACTTAAGAAGATTGATGCATTAAATGCTGCAAATGATAAATCCGTTATCAAAACCTGGTCACGTCGTTCTACAATCTTCCCGTCCTTTGTAGGACATACAATCGCTGTCCATGACGGAAGAAAACATGTGCCGGTATATATTACAGAAGATATGGTTGGACACAAACTTGGTGAGTTTGTTGCAACCAGAACATACAGAGGACACGGCAAAGACGAAAAGAAGAGCGGCGTTCGCTGATTAAACGATTAGTGAGTCAAAGCGATTTTGTGAAGATATTTCACCTGGCCACTTTAAAGACGACAGATTTTTGTGGCCAGGGTGTATTCAATAAGATTGAAAGTAAAGAGAAAGGAGGCACTTTGAAATGGCAAAGGGACATAGAAGCCAGATAAAAAGAGCCAGAAATGAGAGTAATAGAGAGACAAGACCGTCTGCAAAATTATCTTATGCAAGAATTTCTGTTCAGAAAGCCTGCTA
>JAQYGS010000214.1 GCA_028722515.1 Clostridia bacterium
TATGATGAAGAAAAGGGTACTTTATCCATTTCTCCGGGTAAAATTGTAAAATGGCACTATTATGGCACAAGATCCAGTTCTGAATCTTTCTGGCTTGGTATAGAAAGCAGTGCGGCCATCTATAAAGGATATGCGTTTCTGGCAGACAACGGAGGAAACCTTATGTGCCTGGATTTGAATACCCTGAGACTTGTATGGGTACAGGATATTCTTGATGATTCCAATTCCACGCCTGTTTTATCTGTGGAGAACGGACACCTCTATCTGTATGTCAGTACTTCATTCAGACTGGGATGGAGAAGTTCTGATACGGCAACTGTTCCGGTTTGGAAGATCAATGCTGAAACAGGTGAGATCATCTGGCATACCGACTATGAATGCAATACTATGGACGGAGTTTCCGGAGGCGTTCAGTCAACAATTGCCATGGGAAAAAATTCATTGTCTGATTATATTTATGTTACTGTTTCCATGATTGGAGATGTATCATCAGGGAAGCTTGTGTGTCTACAGAAAAAAGACGGTAAAAGCGTCTGGGAACACAAATCCAATTACGCCTGGTCTTCCCCTGTATGCGTTTATAACTCAGATGGAACAGGAAAAATAATATACTGCACCAGTGGAGGCAACATGTATCTTCTGGACGGCAAATCAGGGAAAGAATATACAAGCCTTAAATTAAGCGATGGGGTTATTGAAGCTTCACCGGCAGTTTATGATAACTATGCTGTGGTTGGTACACGTGACTGTAAAATATGGGGTATTAAACTGGAATGATGAAAATTGTAGATTTTGCCCAAAGGGAGTATATTTATCAGAGAAACAATGAAACACCAAAATAAAAAACATTATGGAGGAAATCAAAAATGAAATGCAAATGTAAACAAATGTTGTCTGCCATTGTGGCAGCTGTGATAATGGTGATTCTCTGTCCTTCTGCAATATATGCAGCGGAAGAGACAGCACAGCAGCCGGCTTTATATGCCACATTCTGGGCATTACTTCCGCCGATTGTTGCTATCGTACTGGCATTGATCACCAAAGAAGTGTACAGTTCTCTGTTTATCGGAATTTTAGTAGGTGCTCTGCTGTACTCAGGTTTTGGATTTGAGGGAACTGTACAGCATATTTTCAGTGACGGATTTATCAGTGTTCTTTCTGACAGTTATAATGTAGGTATTCTGGTATTTCTTGTAATTCTGGGATGTATGGTATGCCTGATGAACCGGGCAGGAGGGTCGGCCGCTTTCGGACGATGGGCTGGAAAACATATTAAAACCAGAATAGGGGCTGAACTTGCCACGATTCTTCTGGGCATCATGATCTTTATTGATGATTATTTTAACTGTCTGACTGTAGGAAGCGTTATGCGTCCCATCACTGACAAACACAATGTATCCCGTGCCAAGCTTGCGTATCTTATTGATGCCACTGCAGCGCCCATATGTATTATCGCTCCTATTTCATCCTGGGCAGCTGCTGTCAGCGGATTTGTGCCCGGTGAAGACGGAATGTCCGTATTTATACGTGCAATTCCCTATAATTATTATGCCCTTCTGACAATAGTGATGATGGTTGGAATGATCCTGATGAAAACAGAATATGGAACAATGGGGGTTCATGAGTCCAATGCCTTAAAGGGCGATCTTTTTACCACGAAAGCCAGACCATATGAAAGTGCGGAGGAAGAAAACGAAGGAAATCCCAAAGGAAAAGTCATGGATCTTCTTATCCCGGTGATTTCCCTTGTGATCTGCTGTGTAATCGGCATGATCTACACAGGAGGATTTTTCAGCGGTACAGATTTTATTACCGCCTTTTCTCAGAGTGATGCTTCTGTAGGTCTGGTACTGGGAAGCTTTTTCGGACTGATCATAACAGTTATATTTTACATGATCCGCCGCGTTTTATCTTTCAAAAACTGTATGTCATGTATTCCTGACGGTTTTAAAGCTATGGTTCCCGCAATTCTCATTCTGACTTTTGCCTGGACCCTTAAAGCTATGACTGAGAGCCTTGGCGCAGCAGAATTTGTGGCCCATGTGGTGCAGTCCTCAGCAGGAAACCTTATGAATCTTCTTCCTGCAATTATTTTCCTGGTAGCCTGCCTTCTGGCATTTGCAACAGGAACTTCCTGGGGAACCTTCGGGATTCTTATTCCCATTGTTGTAGATGTATTTGCCGGAACAAACGAAAGCCTGATGATCATCTCAATTTCTGCCTGCATGGCTGGTGCAGTGTGCGGTGATCACTGTTCACCTATTTCTGATACAACGATTATGGCATCGGCAGGAGCTCAGTGTGATCATGTAAATCACGTTACCACACAGCTTCCTTATGCAATTGTAGCTGCTGCAGTATCCTTTGTAACATACCTTATTGCAGGATTTGTCCAGAAAGCAGTAATATGTCTGCCTATTGGAATCATTCTGATGCTTCTTGTATTGTATGTAATCAAAAAAGGATTTTCAGATTTAACTGAATAAAAAGATTGAAAAATCAATTTAAATGTGCTAATCTCCCATATGGTAAAAATAAAATGACAAATGCTGAAATGAAACAAAATACAGTAAAGGGAGGAAGTACATAATGACAGCTCAGATATTGGCAGTAATTATTTTTATTGTAATGTTTGCCTTGATCGTATCAGAAAAAATTGAGCGCCACATTGTTTCTCTGGGATGTGGCATATTAATGATGATTCTGGTATTTGGAATTTGTATGCACAGTGGCTCCGCCATATTGGAAACGCTGAACATAAGTGGCATTTTTCGCCCGGATTTCTGGTATAATGCAGGAGAATCCGCAAATGCATCTTCCGGCATCAACTGGGAAACCATAATCTTTATTGCGGGAATGATGATAATGGTAGAAGGTATGGGACGGGCAGGATTTTTCCGGTGGCTCTGCCTTCAGATTGCTAAGATGGTAAATTATAAAGCAGTCCCCATTTTTATAACTTTTATGGTTATGTCTTTCGGACTTGCTATGTTTATCGACAGTATCACAGTGATTCTGTTTCTTGCAGCAGTGACTGTGGAACTTGGGCAGCTTCTGAATTTCAGTCCTGTCCCTGTTATTCTTGCAGAAATTTTCTGCGCGAATCTGGGAGGCTCGGCTACAATGTGTGGAGATCCGCCAAACATTATTATCGGTACATCACTGGGATATTCCTTTGGAGATTTTATCAGTAATACCGGTTTGATAGCACTGATTTCTCTTGTATTTGTAATCATATATTTTTATATCTGTTTTCATAAGAAGTTGAAAAGTAAAACCGACAAAAGTACAGAAACTGTAAAGCTTGATCCAAAAGATGCCATTGAAAATCCAAAGGATTTTGCCATCAGCTGTGTGATTTTTGCTTGTGCGGTAGTTATGCTGGTAACCCATGCACAGACCGGACTGACAGTAGCCACCATCGGACTTTTTATTGGTGTTGTAACCTTGATTGCTGCAGGAAAAGATGCTCTTACACTTCTGAAACGCGTTGACTATAAAACTCTTCTGTTTTTCATGGGGCTGTTTATGGTAGTAGGTGGACTGGAACAGACGGGAATCCTGAGTGTGATCGCAAACTTTATTGCAAAAATCAGCGGAAACAATGTAATGCTGATGATTGCTATCGTACTGTGGATCTCCGCTATTGCCAGCGCATTTGTGGATAATATTCCTTTTGCAGCCACTATGATACCTATCATTAAAAGTCTGTCTCAGATGCAGGGTGTGGATCTTTCCATCCTTGCCTGGACACTGGCTCTTGGAACTGACATAGGAGGAAGTGCAACACCAATCGGTGCATCAGCAAATGTTGTGGGTATTTCTGTTGCAGCCAAAAATGGACATATGATCGGATGGGGTGAATACTGTAAATATGTGGCTCCTGCCACAGTAATCGTAGTCCTGATCTCAATGCTTAGCATTTTTGTCAGATACTTATAAAAGGGGTGATATAGAATGGATAAACAATTAATTATTTCCGTTGGCCGTGAATTTGGAAGCGGCGGTCACGTAATTGCCGAAGATCTTGCAAAGAGATTTGATCTGCCATTGTATGATAATAACCTTCTGGAATATGTTGCAGGTGAAAAACAGGTAGACCAGCAGAGACTGGTAAAATATGATGAAAAACCCAAGAATAAATTTCTCCACCGCACTGTCCGGGGATATTCCAGTTCTCCCCAGGAAAATGTGGCGCATATGCAGTTTGATTATCTGAAAAACCTTGCTTCAAAAGGAGAATCTTTCGT
>JAQYGS010000215.1 GCA_028722515.1 Clostridia bacterium
CTGTAATCCATAATCCGATTTCATCACAAGATATCCGGCCGGCACATATGCCTCTCCGTCAATGAGCAGCTTCTTTCTTGCATCATAGACAAAAATGTAATCCGTCTTCCCTATCATCTCGGAAGCACTGTTCTTTCCAAACCCGTCCAGAATTGCCATTGCATCTTCCATCCCGATGAAATTCACCTGCTGCGATGCATCCACATAGATTGCCGACTGCTCCGGTGCCAGAATACTGACAATCTCTTCCAGATTTGCCGCTATCTTTTCCAAACGGCCCAAAATAAATTCTGTATCATTCAATTTAACCAATCCCTCCTGGTCTATATTTTTCCTGTGGCCATATCATGATTAACTTCCGCACGATAATAGCCGTCCATTGTAGCCGGTGCGTTATACAATGCAGCCAGCAGATACTGCTTAATACTGCGGACTTTCGTGGTATTCTCCCGGACACAGTCCATCACATACTCAATATGTCCCATGTTTAACTTCATGAATCTTCCCTTTACCACATTGGCCGGTTTGTCATCTCCGGCAATTCGGATCATCTTTCTTCTGGAACACAAAATGTCCAGCATAAGCTCCAGAATGCCTTCAATCATATCGGAATCATAAGGATACCTACTCTTTAAGACTGATATTTCCAGCTGTTCCCTAAGGTAAGCTTCATATCCCATCCGCTCCTCATCCCCGGATAGGATAGGATAAGTATCACTATATTCAGTATTATTGTTATTAGTATTATTAGGCTGTAGATTATACAGGTCCTGACCTGTAACTTTTACAGTACCAGACCTGTAATCTTTACAGGCCTTGACCTGTAAACTCTGCTGGTCTAAGAAATTCTTCACATAGATCAGTGCCGGCTTTCCCAGTCCTTGCTTAATGCGCTCTATCAGCCCAAACTCTTCCAACTCCGAAAGATACTTGATTGCTGATTTTTCGGAACAGTTCATAGCTTCCCGGATGGAAGTCAGAGTGAAAATGATATATACCCGCCCCTCCTCATCAATCCAGCCATTATCCCTGGAAAGTGATACACGGTCTAATAGCAGTCCGTACAATACCTTTCCTTCCGTGGATATTCCCTGAAACCTTGCATCAGTAAAAAGGACCTTTGGTATCCGGTAAAAAGCAAACTGCTGGGACTGATCTTCATAAAAGTAATCAAATCCCATGGCTATCCCTTTCTTTTGCTTCGCATCTCTTCCATCAGCTTTTTATAGCACGGAAAACAAAATGCTTTGTCATACCCATAAGGACATTCCTCTTTACAGTTCTGCGGATGGCTGACCGGTGGCTTAGCCCCTGTTCTGTTCTTCTCAATATATGCTCCTGACATTGTATTACCTTGCCTTTCCATCAAAAAAGTGCCAGACCTATGGCAATCGCCATAAGCTGACACTTTACGATAATTTTAGAGGGCTTCCCCGCCCTTAGCCTTTGCTGCCTTTTCTGCCGCATCCTTTACGGGAGGCTTTGCTGCAACTTCCTTCTGCTTATCCTTCAGATCCTTTAATACGGAACCGTGCTCCTCCGATTTCTCATCAATCTGGGGCTCGGCTTTTTCCTGCTGTCTTGCTTCAAATTTCTCAGCAAGTTCAAAGATATGTTCCTTGGAATCATAATGATACACGTTGTCAGTAAGCTTTTCCTCAGGACTTACCTGGGTAGCATTGACTTCCCTTACCATATCTCTCAGATCATCTGCAGCCTTGTCTCCGTTATCAGGTACCAACAGAATTTCATGAATCGATGAGGGGAGAATATAGAAGTCTCCACCAAGCTTCTCAGCTGCCTGATCCATAAAATCCTGATAAGCAAGCACCCCCGCCCCGGAGTTCTTATCCGGAACCGTTGCAACATACATCATTTCCTCCTGCTCCTCAGGAAGACCAAACATCTCAAATGCTTCCGGTCCCATCATCTCTCTCATGACCTCGCTCATACCCTGGATAACCGCCGGTCTGATTTCCGGTGCGTTCTCCAGAGCATCTGCTTTCAGCTGCTCATGGGTTACTCCCATATGGTCGATCATGTCATTGGTTACCAGAATGGATGCTCTGCCGGCATCATTGCTCTCAAGCACAAAACGATATACAACCGCCATGTCCTCCATGCTTTCATGAGGAATCTTTGTAAGCAGCTCTGCATTTGTTTCAGCAGAAATCACTTCAATGGAGAGCTTTTCCTTCATCGCTTCATAATTGGTAAGCTCGGATGCATCAACAGAAGGGACATTCTCAAGTCCCTGCATGATAGCATGTGTTGATTCCGCAAGAACACCAGCGTAGTCTTCGGTGTGCTCATATTCAGTGAAGGCACCCTCAATATTGAAGTTGACTCCAACATTGCTTCCTTCCTGACGCACGGTCAAGGACTCATAGTGCTGGTTTGCTTTTTCAACATTGTGAAAGCTCATCTCAACATCCTCAATGCCTCTCTCGTAAAGCCTCTGCTTCAGATCCTCTGTCATTTCCTGTTTGAATGTTTCGTAATCCATTTTTTCCTCTCTTTCCTATTCCAGTATTGTTCTTTCAGATCGTCATCTGATTTTCGGACATGAAAAAAGCGCCATACCCACCACCTTTCGATGATGAGCTGACGCTTCATTTTTAGTCCGTATTCTTTTGCAAAAGAGAAACAAATGAGCTGCCGCATCTGCGTTTCATGTCTCATTTGTCTATGATAATATTATCACAGGCCAAAATAGAAAAAAAGATACGCACCGTTAGTCTCTCGTTAGTTGTTCGTTAGTTCTTCGTTAGTCTGCCGTTAGCATGCTGTCCTTTTCCCCATTATTTTTCAGACCAGCATAGATGCTTTCAATTTCATCAATGCCCTCATACAGCATCTTGGCTATGAAATACAATGCCAGATCATTATATCTTACTTCTTCCTCTGTGCTGACCATATTCTGCAACA
>JAQYGS010000216.1 GCA_028722515.1 Clostridia bacterium
TGTCTGCTCGATCGGCATTCCCATCTGCCCGGTCACGCCTCGCTCTGCAAGGGTCTTTGCAATGCCATAGGCTGATTCCCCGGCAAGGTACCTTCTGTAGATTTCCTTCACCACCTCGCCCTGTTCGGGGATGATGCGGAACATCTCTCCGTCCCATTCATAGCCGTAGGGTGCTTTGTGGCCGTTTGGGATACCTTGCTCAAACCGCTTTCTGGTAGCCCATTTGATATTCTCTGAAATGCTCCGGCTTTCTTCCTGTGCAAAGGATGCAAGCAGCGTAAGCATCAATTCTCCGGCTTCTGAAAGGGAGTTGATCTTCTCCCGTTCAAAGTAAACCGCTATTCCCAGGTCTTTCAGATGCCTGGTCGTGTTCAGGCAATCAACCGTGTCCCTGGCAAATCGGCTGATACTCTTTACCAGCACCATATCAATTTTTCCTGCATCGCAGTCTGCCACCAGGCGATTGAAGCCATCACGATGTGCTGTACTTGTCCCGGTAATACCCTGGTCAACATAGACCCCTGCGTATTCCCATTCGGGGTTATTCTGAATGAGGGTGCTGTAGTAGCTGACCTGCGCTGACAGGGAATGCAGCAGCACCTCACAATCCTCGGAGACACGGGCATACGCAGCAACTCGCATCTTACGCTTGAGCTGCGTCACACCCGGTGTGATTTGTCTGATTCTTGGCATGAAACCGCCTCCTTTCACAGTGACATATTCCCGTAATAACCGCACTGTATCAAGTCTATATTGGAGAATAATGTGCCGAATATCGGACGGTATTTTTCTTGCATCCTCCGCAGCATCCGCACTTGATTCTGTTGGATAAAATACTCACGCCACTATACCGACCATTCTAAAGCACTGGCTTTTCCATAAACTCGTTACCAAATGAAAACAAATATAATGAATAGTAAGCAACAAATTAATAAACCTAATCACCCGAAATCTCGCTGTTTTTCTATCTCCATGGTTTTCTTTTTCATTTGTCTTTTTGTTTTTTCAAGTTGACAGGCAGCATCTCTTCTTTCCATTTTCATCAGTAATTCCAATGAACACATCCGCTTTTCTGCTTCCTGTTGCTTTTTCAGTGCCTCTTCAACAGCCTCCACAGAAGACTGTACTACCATTTTCTCCAGTTTAGAGTTCCGGTCCTGTACGTCTCTTATTTTTTCTTCGAGCTGCTCTTGCTCTTTCCTGCTCAGCAGCCCGTTCCTGTTCCGCAGATCGTCGTTGCTTCTCTGCAGCGACAGATTGATATTCTGCGTTCTGGACAATTCGGTTTGCAGTTTCTGATTTTCCTCGGTTAGCTTCTGAAGCTCGTCTTGTAGCTTCTGATTTTCGGATGAGATCTTCTGAAGATTTTCTCGAAGCTCCCGCATCCGTTCCAGACATTTCTGGATATTTTCCTGATCCTTTCTTTGTATTTCCAGAAGTCTGTCCCTTTCTGTATTTACTTTCGACAGTGCCTCCGCTTGTTCCTGCAACAGCTTCCTCCACTTGTCGATAGTATCGTGCAAGATCGGCATCTGCTGTGTCGTCTCTGCCGGTAATACACCTTTCTTTTTGCTCATTTCTGATAAATTCATCCTCTAATTCCCCTTTACTGATTTTAAGATGGAAAGTTTTAGAAAGATTACTGTCACGTACTTTCTTCCCTTCCGAATTTTGAAACGTAATATGCTTTCTATTTTCTGTCCAGTTTACGTTCCATCCCAAATTTCCCATTTCTTTGATAAATTGCTCTCGGCTGATGCAGGACTCCATAACAGTTAAAACCACCATTGCACAGTCTGCAACAAAGCTATCCTTTTTCTGTTGCCGGAACAGATTATATTTATCTTTACTCCATGCAATGACTTCCCCCGTCTCAATCTGGCTGCCATCAAAATGTTTTCCTTTTCCAGCAACAGTAAGCCCCCGTTCCCGGCACATCTGGTTCGTCAGCTGCTTCATCCGTTCCAGATCTTTTCTCGAATTATGCAATTTTTTCCCGTTTTCATAGCTCACAGAATTTGTAACCAAGTGACAGTGGATATGGTCTTTATCCTTATGGACACTGACCACCGTCTGGAAACCAGAAAACCATTTCTCCGCAAATGCAATGCCAAATTCCAATGCCTGTTCCGGTGTAATCTTTTCATCCTTATGCCAGGAAATCACATTATGGGCATACATCCTTCCCGAATCCTTTCCCCACAATCGTTTTTCTTCCAGAAATGACTGGTACACCAGATCATAATTCACTTCTTCGTAAGGATATGGACCGATGATATGGACAAGATGCTGATCTGTTTTTCCTTCCCGGAGGACATATTCAATACAGTTTCTCATTGCCCCATGGGAATTTGTCCGCTTATTAATTGTCTTATTGATCGCCATATCTTTTCACACTCCTTCCGATATCCTGATATATTTTCGTTGAGACTGTTAAAAACATCTGCTCTGGGATAAAAACCTCCTGCATTCATATGATGCGCAATCTGGTTGAGATTGGTTGTAGCACCTCGAAGCTGCCGGTTTGTTTCTTCCAGTCTCTGATTTAATACTTTCAATTCTTCCATAACCTCTGATGATACTATCTCCACATTTTCAATCGCAGCAAGTACCACTGCCTGCTGTGTCTGTCCGGATTCTTTCATCTTCTGCCGGAGCAGGGTATATTCTTTGTCATTCATCCGTATCGTAACGGTATGGTTTCTTTTTCTCATAATCAATTCACTCCTTTTATCTCTGTGCTGTCATATATAATTTAGCCAATGGACTTCTGGCTGTAAGGGGATTCCATAAGGGTGCTAGACATCCTGTGGATGTCCGTTTAGCACCGACCGAAGCGGGGCGGAGACAAACGCCCCTTTGGCAGGTGCAGGGCGCATGACGTCCAGTGGACGTCAGCTTTGCGCCGACCGGAGTGGCAACGGAGGCAAGTCCTAGTCAATCAGTAAGTGTTCCTGTGGAATGTCCAGTGGACATTTCGCAGGAATACTTACGCTATTGACGGGCCGGGGTTCCAAGGGGCGGAGCCCTCTGGCAAGTTTAGGAACAGTCCAAAGGCTGGCTCCGGTGCAGAGTGGCCTGCCACTTTGCGAAACTTGCCTGTCATCTCTCCACCACTTAGCCAGCCCCTGCTAATCAGTTTTCTCCTCCATGCGATACCAAATTTTGATCGAGATGACAGTGGTTTTGTGGTGCAGAAGCAGACTGTAGAGGAAATAGAAAAGCTCCCCTTTCAACAAATTTTCTCTTTCCGAAGCAGGCTGATTATGCACCACTCCGATGCGGAGTATCGGACAATTATGTGCCGTATCCGGCACTCTTATCTTTTTCTCCCATGCTTATGCAGCGTTTCCCGGCTGCCAACGCTTTTCTGTCATAATTTCTCACTATTTCTGCTTCTTTTCTTCTAAACCATTCTCTTTTTCTGATGAAAGACATAAAAATAACAGCCATAAACATTTCCCCGATTCTCACCAATAGAAATGCTATCACTGCCATTGTCTTTTTCTTCTATTTTGTTTTCGCAAAACAATTTTGTACTGTCAGTCGGTTCTCCTGTTACTGCCATTTTGTAATTAGCTAAAAACTGTCTGCAAAATCCAATGCCGCATCCATATCTGCCTCCTGTTCCCAGTCCAGCGTATTATCTGTAGCCTCATTATCTGGTTTCTCCATCGTCATTGCCATATTCGGCAAATTATTATCTCCTACCGATTCCTTCACAAACGGTACAAGCATTTCCAGAAGATTCTTCGCCATAGCCATCGGGACGGATTCCTTCACACCATCCCGGATAGCTGTTTCCACTCTTTCCAGAAACGCATCTTCCTTTTCTCTGGTTTCCAGATACGGATCAGCTTCCTTTCGATATATTCTGGAGAAGTAATCATTCAAAGCCACCACAACCGCTCTGGTATAGGACTTATACTTCTGCCTGTCCATTGTCTGCAAATATTCCCATGCCTGTCTGTCCTGTTCATCACAGAGGTTCAAGCGAATATTTGTATTAATGATTTTCCGTTCTTTTCTCATACAAGCACCCCTCCGTTTTTCTGAATTTTTCTTGCTGTCATGGCTTCATAGCCTTTGGCTGTAGCACAAATATCACGCACGATGGTCACTCGGTCTTTATCATAGTCACCAAAGTTCTGAATCATGCAGCCGCCTCCACCGACCACATACAGACGCATCAGTTCCGGGTTGTATTCCCGTTCTCTCAACTTATGGAAAATCTCTTTTGTATACTCTCCGGCAGCTTTACGAATCACAGAGAGATATTTTTCTCCAATATCGGCAGTTCCTGTACGGATCACCTGCTCAATCACCAGATCATCCACCACCGTTCCCAGCTCCTTCAGCAATGATTCCCTGACAGCAAGCACACACTGATGTGTTCCATATTTCTCTGTAAAGCATTTTTTCTCTACCGGGCGAGAATTGTTGATATACATAATATTCATAGTTCCATTTCCGATATCAGCCAGCATATTGATTCCTTTAAAGTCCTGTAATCGGTAAAAAGCTGCTGCAAATCCCTGTGGATAAATATCAGCTCCGACAAACTCCACATGATATTCTTTATTGCGGAATGTGAAGTCCACGCTATCATTCTGGAGAAGATACTTCTGGAAGTCTTCTTTCTGTGAAGCCACTGCGATGAAAAGCTCCACTGGAGCTTTTCCCTGCACGCTAAGGTGCCAGGTCAGTGGAAGTCCTGCCGCAAGATGCACCTTCACCTGATTCATTCCCTTTCCGTCTAATTCTCTGGCAATCGCAGCCAGCGTCAGCACATAATAGTCTAGATCCTGTGTTTTCTCTGCACAGAACTCTTTGTGTTCTTCACCGATCTGGTAATACAGCCCATTATAAACAAGAAGGTTATTCTGAAAGATGGGCTCCTTCTCATATCTGACTACACCAGACGTAAAGCACCTGGTTGCTGTTTTCATGTTTCCATAACCGTGATCAATTCCAATCACCATAATTGTTTCATTTTTGTCGTTTTTCATCATTCTCATAATCATACCTCGTTCTTTCTTTTCTTATCCGATCCTATCAATACTTACGTGAATTGATAAGATGGATATTTTATTTACTGGTTCTTTAATTATTCATATTTGATAATATGGATTATTAATAGTGATGGATTTTCCAATATGGGATTACCCATATCTGGTTTTCCTGTTTTCTGATATCTGGAGATAGGAATTTCCTATGACCTGATTGTCCCAAATTGGACTATCCACCTTTAGGCTCTTCTCATCTCCATTCAATCATTTTCTTCTCCTAATGGAACTTCCCGGATAATATATTCGGTATCTCCATAAAAGCCATATTCGTTACGCAATCTGTGACGTTCCACATATCCATGATGCTCTAATTCCTTAATTGCGGAACGAACAGAATCAATTCCATCTCTGCTCAATGTTGCCAGTCCCTGCATGTTATAATTCCAATCGTCTGGTAGGCTTAACATCAGCGACAATAAGCCTTTCGCTTTCAATGTCAGATTCTTATTCTTGAAATGGTGATTACTCATTACCGTATAATTCTTAGTTCTCTCCACACGAAAAATCTGTGCCAAGCTCCTCACCTCCTTATGAAAAAAGACACAAATCAATTTTCATGACCTGTGCCTTTTCCTTCATTTATTCTGTTTATTTATTATTTCATTAAACGTAAATCAGTTCTTCTAAAATGATTTCCTCTGCGATTGCTCTGTGTTTGTTAGCAGCCCTTACCCAAGCCATCTGGTCAACCCCTTTCTCTGGCAATGGATCACTTTTTTCCAGCTCTCTCAGGATAATCTCTTCCCGTTTCCTTGCCGCCTGGTCAATCTCCAGAAGATGTTCTCCTATTGTGTCCTGTAAAAGCATTACCTGATATTTCGCCCGTTTATGATTTTTCAAATAATCTCTGCGGAGAAATCCATATTTTCCAAGTTGTGTCATCTGTTCTCCGGATTTATACTCCAGTTCTGGAAGCAAATATCCGTTTACATTCCTATAATTCAGTTCCATAGCTTCTTCACACTCCATTTCGTAATCATATATTGCGTCACCATCGTCTGACGTTAACTTTCTCCCAAAAATTGGAAAAAGTCTTTTTCTATAATACCTAATGCACATTACTTTTCCTATTCTTCTGTGCCCACCCTTTGAGTAACTTTTCAATCAAGTCTGCCTGTTGAGCCGGCGTATAATCTGCCGGGAAATACTTTCCGATCCGCTCAAGTGGGATTTTGATTTGTTCCCTCTGGTTCGGCTTGATTTCCTCCAAAATTTCGTAAATCATATCCATATCAAGACATTTTTGTTGGCTCATCCGCTTTAACCGGTTCGCCTGCGAAATGTTTGGGACACACTGTTCCAGTTCCATCACAGCATGAAGTTCATACTGTTCTGCTTCCGTCAGGAAGGAAATTTCCACCGCTGAACGAATTGCAAGCAGCTCCCGGTCAACCATATCCAAAATCTTTGGAATCAATTTTGTCAGACGGATATATCTTTTAATCTGTGTCACACTTTCCCCCACCATCCGGGCAAGCTGTTCATTGCTGCGATTGTTTTCCATATACTTCGGTCCCAATGGGTCCGAAGTCATATCATCTACTCTGCCTTGATGTTTCATTGCTTCTAGTCGCATCTTATAGGCAAATGCCTTTTCACTCGGCAGAATTTTTTCTCTTTGGAGATTACTGTCTACCATCGCAATGATTGACTGGTCATCGTCCAAATCACGGATAATGGCTGGCACTTCTTCCATACCTGCCCATATGGCTGCCGCCTTTCTTCTGTGTCCTGCGATAATTTCATAACCGTCACCATCCGTATTATGGCGGATTAACAGCGGAACCAAAACCCCTTCCTTTTCCATGCTTTGGCGTAATTCAAACAATTCCTGATTTTGCTCCACCTTAAAAGGATGGTCTTTAAAATCATGAAGTTCTGAAACCTTTACCAGAACAATACCTGCACCCGACTCGTAATCCTTTGATGAACACATTACTCTTTTCTTTGTCATCTCAATTATCCTCCATTTAATCTGAATAAAAGAAAAGGACTCTTACCTCTCAGAAATTCTGAAAAACAAGCGTCCTTTTGACTGTTTTAACGATATTCAAATAAAAATGAAATTTTCTTTTTCATGTGTCCACTCATACCAGATGCAGAACTACCGATACCTCGATTCCGTCCATAATCTGCTTTTTTCGTCCCTGTTTACCTGTAGGTGCGAAACTCATATATCTCGCAAAGTGCCTAAAACAAAGGACTTCTACGAATTCACCCGATGTAGACAACATACCGTCTCCACATGAACAGTTTCGCAGAACTGATCTACGCTGCATGCCTTTTCAAGTTCGTATCCTGCTGCGAGGAATGCAGGAAGATCGCGTGCGAGGCTGGTGGCTTTGCAGGAGATGTAGACGATGTGGTCTACGCCGTAGGAGAGAATCTTCGGCAGAGCCTTTGGATGGATACCGTCTCTTGGTGGGTCGAGGATGATTACATCTGGTTTCTCGGTGAGGTCATCGAGGACTTTGAGGACGTCTCCGGCTATGAATTTGCAGTTGGTTAAGTTGTTCAGCGCTGCATTCTGTTTGGCTGATTCCACTGCTTCTTCTACAATTTCCACACCGATCACTTCATCTGCTACGGATGCTGCGAGCTGAGCAATAGTTCCGGTTCCACTGTAGAGGTCAAAGACTACTTTATCTTTAGTGTCTCCGATATACTTGCGGACTACGGAATAGAGCACTTCTGCTGCCAGTGAGTTAGGCTGGAAGAATGAGAATGTGCTGATCTTGAATCGCAGTCCCAGAAGAGTTTCATAGAAGTAATCCTGTCCGTAAAGAATGCGGGTTTCATCGCTCTGTACCACATCAGAAAGAGAGTCGTTAATGATGTGCATGATTCCGACGATTTTTCCCTCAAGCGGAAGTGCCAGAAGTTCTTCTTTCAGTGGCTGCAGGTCATGTTCTTCCTGACTGGTAGTGATCACATGTACCAGGATTTCTCCTGTGGTTACGCCACGGCGGAGAAGCAGGTGTCGCAGATAGCCTGTGTGCTGCATCTTTTTATAATAGGAAACATTTCGTTTCAGGAAAAATTCATGGACGCAGGTCAGGATTTTTGTCATATCTTCATGTACAAGTTTGCAGTCATTTGCGGTAAGTACGTCATAGGTGCTGCCTTTCTTATGCAGGCCAAGTGTGAGCGGACCATCTTTGTATGCATCTCCAAAGGAGAATTCCATTTTGTTGCGGTATCTGAATTCGATCGGGCTTCCGTGGATTCCTTCCCACTGGTAGTCTGCACCGTTTAATGCGCCTTCCAACAGGTCACGGACCTGGCGCTCTTTCATTGCAAGCTGGTTCTCATAGGACATAGTCTGATACATACACCCCCCGCATTCCGGGAAAATGCTGCAGACTGTTTCTCTTGTTTCAAGCGGAGATTTCTCCAGAACTTCCAGAAGCCGTCCCTCTGCGCGGCCGGAGCGTTTCTTGTTGATCATGAAACGGACTTTCTGTCCCGGCATGCCGTTCTTTACTGTGACTTTCTGGTCGTTTACCATTACGATTCCTTTATTTGGAAAATCTACTTTTTCAATTACTCCTTCGTAAATTTCACCTTTTTTCATATATCCTCCTGTATTTCTCTCTATTTTCAAAAGTTCGATACAAGCTGTATCATTTACTTAAAATTCTCAATATAAATAAGCATAAGCGGATGAAACAAAGCATCCTCTTCACGGCCTGATTTAATTCAAT
>JAQYGS010000217.1 GCA_028722515.1 Clostridia bacterium
AAGTGCCATCCGGCCACCATATTTGGCGAGTAAAGAATATAGGAGGTGCCACAGATGTACGCAATTATTGCAACAGGTGGTAAACAGTACAAGGTTGCTGAAGGCGACGTAATCAAAGTTGAGAAGCTTGGTGTAGAAGCTGGAGAGACAGTTACTTTTGATCATGTAATTGCAGTAAGCAATGATGGATTAAAAGCAGGAGACGACGTTAAGAATGCCAGTGTTACAGCTACTGTAGTTGAGAACGGCAAGAACAGAAAAGTGATCGTCTACAAGTATAAGAGAAAAACCGGATACCACAAGAAAAACGGTCACAGACAGCAGTACACCAAAGTTAAAATTGAAAAGATCAATGAATAATTCGGTGTCAGCATGATAAGAATTACAGTTAAGAAGAGAAGAGGACGCTATCAGGAATTCCGGTCCGAAGGACATGCCGGATATGCAGAGGAAGGACATGACATTGTCTGTGCTGCAGTTTCCGTACTTGTGATCAATACAGTAAATTCTATTGAGAAATTTACAGAAGATAAGATACAGGTACAGGAAGATGACGGATTTGTCTCCTTCAGGTTTACAGATCCCATTACAGATCGCGGAACCTTGCTGATGGATTCTCTGATTCTCGGCTTAACAGAAATCGAACATGATTATAAGAATCGTTATTTGACAGTGAAAGTCAGGGAGGTGTAACAAGATGATGAAAATGAACCTTCAGTTATTCGCACATAAAAAGGGAGTTGGTTCTACAAAGAACGGACGTGATTCCGAGTCTAAGAGATTAGGTGCGAAGAGAGCAGACGGCCAGTTTGTTAAAGCAGGTAATATTCTTTACAGACAGCGTGGAACCAAGATCCATCCAGGCGAGAATGTAGGCTGTGGTAGAGATTATACTTTATTTGCACTGAAAGATGGTGTAGTAAGATTTACCAGAAAAGGACGCGATAAGAAACAGGTTTCCATCGTTCCGGTAGAGGCAGAATAATCTGGTTAAGCGTAAGGCTTCAAATCTGACAGGGTTTGGAGCCTTTCTTTTAAATTTATTCATTACACAATAGCAGAGGTATATCATATGTTTGCAGACAGAGCGAAAATAGTAATCCGCTCCGGCAAGGGCGGAGATGGCCATGTCAGTTTCCGCAGGGAATTATATGTTCCAAACGGCGGACCAGACGGAGGAGACGGGGGCCGTGGGGGAGATGTGATCTTTGAAGTAGATGAAGGACAGAATACCCTAGGTGAATACCGACACATGAGGAAATACAAGGCAGAAGACGGACAGGAGGGCGGCAAGAAACGCTGCCATGGTGCTGATGGAAAGGATATCGTATTAAAAGTTCCGGAAGGAACTGTTATTATGGAGGCACAATCCGGTAAGGTAATCGCAGATATGTCGGGAAAAAACAAACGTCAGGTCATCCTGAAAGGAGGACGTGGCGGCAAGGGAAACCAGCATTATGCTACTCCTGCCATGCAGGTACCAAAATATGCCCAGCCCGGCCAGCCTGCACAGGAACTGGAAATACTGCTGGAACTGAAAGTAATTGCAGATGTAGGTCTGGTTGGTTTTCCCAACGTGGGAAAGTCCACATTTCTTTCCCGTGTTACAAATGCTCAGCCTAAAATTGCCAACTATCATTTTACAACCTTAAGCCCTAACCTTGGCGTGGTAGATACAGAAAATGGGGGCTTTGTCATCGCTGATATTCCCGGACTTATTGAAGGGGCATCAGAGGGAGCCGGACTCGGCCATGAGTTTCTAAGACACATTGAACGCACAAGAGTACTGATTCATCTGGTGGATGCAGCTTCCGTAGAGGGACGTGATCCTGTTGAAGACGTATATAAAATTAATGAAGAGCTTGAGAAGTATAATTCTGAAATCTCAGCCAAGCCTCAGGTAATCGCGGCAAATAAAATCGACTGTATAGCAATGGATGATGGAGCCGATAATCCTGTAGAAAGATTAAAAAATGAATTCGAGCCAAAAGGAATTCGTGTGTTTCCCATTTCTGCTGTCAGCGGACAGGGTGTCCGGGAACTTCTTCTTTATGTGAGAGAACTTCTTAACACCTGTGAACAGAAAGAGCCTGTTGTGTATGAGCAGGAATACTTCCCGGAAGATATACTGATCGATGAAAATCTGCCATATACCGTAGAGCAGGATAAAGATGATCCCACTGTATTTATTGTAGAAGGCCCCAAAATTGAAAAAATGCTTGGCTATACCAATCTGGATTCTGAAAAAGGATTCGCATTTTTCCAGAGCTTTCTTAAGAAAACAGGAATTCTTAAAGACCTTGAAAAAGCAGGAATACAGGAGGGTGATACCGTCCGTATGTATGGCCTGGAGTTTGATTATTATAAATAAGAGAATAGGAAAGAAAAATGACAAGTAAACAGAGAGCATATTTAAAAAGTCTTGCAATGAAAACAGAACCGATTCTGCAGCTCGGCAAGGGAGGCGTTACTCCTGAAAATACCAAGGCAGCAGATGAAGCACTTGCCGCAAGAGAGCTGATCAAAATCAGTGTCCTTCAGAACTGTCTTGAGGATCCCCGCCAGATGGCAGAAATACTTTCTGAGCGTACTCATTCTCAGATCGTGCAGGTAATTGGCAAAAAGATTGTTTTATACCGTGAAGGAAAAGATGATAAAAAGAAAATTATTTTACCCTCAAAATAAAAAAATAGGTATCATGGGAGGAACATTTGATCCTGTCCATATCGGACATCTGATCTTAGGTGAAAAGGCATATGAGCAGCTTGCACTTGATAAGGTTATCTTTATGCCTTCCGGAAATCCACCTCACAAGAAAAACCGCAAAGGCCGTGCCACAGATGAACAAAGAGTAGAGATGGTCAGAAGAGCCATATCAGGTAATCCTCATTTTGAACTGTCATTAATGGAAATGCATGAAAATGGTTATACTTATACCTATCATACATTGGAAAAATTAAAGGAACAAAATCCGGATACAGATTATTATTTTATAATAGGTGCTGATTCTCTTTATAATTTTGAGACATGGATGGAACCGGCACGTATATGTCAGTCCTGTACTCTTGTTGTAGCTGTAAGGGATCATACCTCCGTGGAAAAAATGCAGACAGAAATGAACCGGCTTTCCGTAAAGTATAATGGCAATTTTCTGATGCTGAATACTTTAAATATTGATATATCAAGCGAAACCATCCGCGACTGGATAGGTGCCCGTAAAAGTGTACGATATTATCTGCCTGACCAAGTGATATCATATATTTCTGAAAACAACATATACAGCCCGGCAGATCAGAAAGGATGATTAAAAAGTGGCAGAATACGATTTTAATAAGATAAAAAAGAAACTTTCAAAATATCTGGATGAAGACCGGTTTAATCATACTATGGGGGTTATGTATACCTGTGCTGCACTTGCAATGGCACATGACTGTGATCTTGTAAGTGCACAGGCTGCAGGACTTCTTCACGACTGTGCCAAATGTATACCAAATAAGAAGAAACTTAAAATGTGCCGCCAGCATAAGATCCCGGTTTCAAAATTTGAGGAAGAACATCCTTTTCTGCTCCATGCCAAACTGGGTGCTTACGTGGCAAAAGAAAAATACCATGTGACAGATAAGAATGTTCTGTCAGCCATTACATGGCACACAACAGGAAAACCAGAAATGTCTGATCTTGAAAAGATCGTTTATATTGCAGATTATATTGAACCTATGAGAGACAAGGCTCCAAATCTTTCCTATATACGAAAACTGGCTTTCCAGGATCTGGATGAATGTACTTATAAGATTATGGAAGATACCCTTTCTTATCTGGGAGACAATCCAGGGGATATAGATGAAACTACCAGAACTGCCTATTTCTATTACAGAGAGATACATATGAAAAAGAATCATAAAACAGAAAGGAGAACAAAAGAATGAGTAAAGAAATGGAAATGACCAGACTTGCATGCCATGCCCTTGATGAGAAAAAAGGAAAAGACATTAAAGTCATCGATATTCATGAAGTGTCTGTCATTGCAGATTACTTTGTCATTGCCAGCGGATCCAATCAGAATCAGGTTCAGGCAATGGTTGACAATGTAGAAGAAACTCTGGGCAGAGCAGGATATGAAGCTAAACAGATAGAAGGAAACAAAAACTCAAGCTGGGTACTGATGGACTATGGCGATTTGATCGTTCACGTATTTGATGAAGAAAACCGTCTTTTTTATGACCTGGAAAGAATATGGAGAGATGGAAAGATTATTGATGCCAGAGAATTTCTTGATGAAAAATAATTCCTTAAAAAAGCAGAAAACAGTCAGAAATATATGATGCCAGGGTCAAAAGGTCATAAACCACGTTGTGCTTGCACAAAAGTGGTTTTATGACTTGCTGACCCGCCCCAAATTCGGATAAAAGTGGGACGTATGTCCCACGATATCCGAATTCGGGGCAGGATTGTGGGAGTGCGAAGCACGGAACAATCCGTATGGCATCTTTTGACCCCAACATCATCTGATGTTCTCTGCTTTTCTTACTGGTACAGGCGGAAAACTCCGAATACCTTCCCAAGGATCTGAAGATCTCCGTGAATGATAATAGGTTCCATATAATCATTCTCCGGCTGAAGACGGTAATATCCATTCTCTTTATAAAAAGTCTTAACTGTTGCACTGTCATCCACAAGAGCAACAACAATATCTCCATTGGAGGCAGAAGCCTGCTGCTTTACCAATACCTGATCTCCATCAAAAATTCCGGCATTTATCATACTCTCGCCTTTAACCTTAAGAATAAAGCTCTGCTCATTAGGCATAAATTCTGCAGGGATGGGGAAATATCCTTCGATATTCTGCACCGCAAGAATAGGCTGGCCGGCAGCAACAGTCCCTACAATAGGAACATTGACAACCTCTCTGCGGACAAGATTAAAATTATCATCAATAACCTCTATAGCCCTGGGTTTCGTGGCATCTCTGCGGATGTAGCCGTTCTTCTCCAGTGCCTCAAGATGTGAGTGGACAGAAGATGTAGATTTAAGATTAACTGCTTCACAAATTTCACGAACAGCCGGAGGGAAGCCTTTATTTAAAATTTCGCTCTTGATATAATCCAGAATTTCCTGCTGTTTCGGAGTAATTCTCCCATATGCCATACAAGTTATACCTCCAAAATTATTATAAATATCATACCATATTTCTGGAAGGAAAGCAAACATTTATTCGGAAAATATGTTCGAGTATATATGAAATATTTATGTTTTCCTTGTTTTTAATGTAATAAAATGATACAATATTTTGGAATTAATTCTGCCCAGATATAATAAAGGAGGCATGCATTTGGACAGCCAGAATAAAGGAAAACGGCGTATGCCCGGTATTATTGCCAGGATCAGAAAGGTATTCGGACTGAATATCGGAACAATAATGTTTGGTGTATTATTTGTATATATGGTCTTCAGTGCAGTGCTTTATCTTACTACCGGACATATTGAATCTTATCAGGTAACTTCCGGGCCTCTATCAAGGAATGAAACCTTTACAGGTCTTGCTATCCGTGAGGAAACTGTCTGCAGGGCAGATTCATCCGGTTATATCACATATTATACAAGAGAAGGAAATAAGATCAACTCATCAGGTGCAGTATATGGTCTCAGCAATACAAAGCAGACAGAGTCATCCGTAACACTGACTCCGGAGCAGCTATCCAGGATACGAAATGATATGATGAGTTTTTCCAAAGGATTTAATCCAAGTAAATTTAATAAAACATACAGCTTTAAATATGAACTGTCAGGAAATATTCTCCAGTATGCTGAGAACAGTGATCAGTCAACAGCTCCTCTGACTTTGGATGAAAATCAAAATGAAGAATCCGAAGAACAGCTGAAGCCTGTATCATCAGGCTTTACACTTGGAAATGAAACTATCAGCAAGGCACAGTCAGACGGAATCATTTTGTATTCAACAGATAACTTCGAGGGAAAGACTGTGGATACCGTTAAAGCCGAAGATTTCGACCAGAATTCTTACCATGAGACAGATCTTAAGACAACAGACAAGGTGAAAGCCGGAGATCCGATCTACACCATTATTACAGATGAACGTTGGAGCCTTCTTATTCCTTTAAGTGAGAAACAGGCTTCCAAATTAAAGGACCGTTCTACGATCCGTGTGAAATTCCTTAAAGACGATATGACTCAGACCGGTGATTTTTCCGTAATTAAAATCGAAGGAACTAAATATGGAAAAATTGATTTCAATAAAGGTCTCATCCGATATGCTTCAGACCGTTTTCTGGATATAGAACTTGTTACAAATACAGCAGTGGGTCTTAAGATTCCTCTGTCATCTGTCGTAGCAAAAGAATTCTATGTAATTCCCTCAACTATGGCAACAACCAATGGAAGCAGCCAGGAGATTGGATTTATGGTTGCGGATAAAAACAAGTCAGGGAAAGACATACAGACATTTAAGAATGTAAATATATATGCAAAAGTGGAAAATGAGCGAAGTTCCTCTCTTCTTGATTCCCCTGTTACATATAAGTACTATGTGGACAAAGATTCATTTAAAGAAGGTGACGCTATTATTTCACCGGATACAGGCAAAAAGTACATTGTTGGCGAAACAGATACCCTGGAGGGTGTATACTGCATAAACAAAGGTTATGCTGTTTTCCGGCGGATCGAGATCCTGGATCAGAATGAGGAATATGCCATTGTGTCAAAGAGCACACCATATGGTCTTTCCCGTTATGATCATATAGTAAAGAACGCATCTAAAGTAAAAGAAGAAGATATTCTATATTAAGATGCCAGGATTGTAGGAGTGCGAAGCACGGAACAATCCGTATGGCATCTTTTGACCCCAACATAAAATTAAGGAGGCTTTAACATGTTAGCTGATAAACTGGCTTGTGTACAGAAAAATATTCAGGATTCCTGTGAGAGAGCCGGACGTTCTCCCAAAGATGTTACACTGGTAGCTGTCAGTAAAACAAAACCTGTATCTATGCTGAAAGAAGCATATGATGCAGGACAGCGTATATTTGGAGAGAACAAGGTTCAGGAAATAACAGATAAATACGAGCAGATGCCTTCTGATGTGCAATGGCATATGATCGGACATCTGCAGCGCAATAAAGTGAAATATATAATAGACAAAGTGGCTATGATACACTCTGTGGATTCCATACGTCTGGCAGAAACCATCGAACAGGAGGCAGCCAAAAAGAATATTATCATGCCCATTCTGATCGAGGTAAATGTAGCAGAAGAGGAGAGCAAATTTGGTCTGAAGCTTGATGAAGTTCTTCCTTTCATACAGCAGATCTCTTCTTTTTCCCATCTGAAGATCAAAGGCCTTATGACCATTGCTCCTTTCGTAGATGACCCACAGGAGAACAGGGAAGTTTTTCGTAAATTAAAAAAATTAAGTGTTGACATTGTAGCCAAAAACATTAATAATGTTAGTATGAGCGTCCTGAGTATGGGTATGACCAATGACTATCAGGTTGCTATAGAAGAAGGTTCCACCATGGTACGTGTAGGTACCGGGATCTTTGGTGAAAGAAATTATGATATAAAAGAAGATTAAAGGAAGATTGGAGATTAAAATGGGCGTTTTAGATAAATTTTTAGATGCCATCAAATTAAATGATGATTATGATGATGACGGATTTCTGGATGATGATCTGTTAGATGAAGAGACGACAGATGAAGATGATGATTTCCTGGATGATGATCTTGAAGACAAGCCCAGGAAGAAATTTTTTGATAAATTTTCCAGAAAGAAAAATTCAGAGGATGATGAGGATCTGGATCTTGACGAGCAGCCTTCAAAGGCAGCTTCCAGACAGACTTCTGCCACCAGGACATCCGCTGCTGCGAAAGCTCCGCTGAAGCAGGACAGAGCAGATCATAATGTCCGCCCTGTTTCATCTTCCAAGATCACCCCCATGAGGAGCAGCCGTAAAGCTTCCCAGGGACCTAATATGGAAGTTTGTGTGATTAAACCTACATCCATGGAGGATACCCGAGAAATTGCAGATACACTGGTAGATAATTCTACTGTTATCCTGAATCTGGAAGGAATCGATGTGGAACTGGCTCAGAGGATCATTGACTTCACTTCAGGAGCATGCTACTCCCTTGGAGGCAGTCTCCAGAAGGTTTCCAGCTATATTTTTGTGCTGGGACCATATAACGTAGATATTACAGGTGACCTTCAGAACATTCTGGGAGG